>CAVKIR010000097.1:0-990 GCA_963656395.1 Prevotella sp. CAG:279 | reverse complement strand
GTCCCAGGCCGATCAGAACTACCGTGTCGAGGATCGGTACTTCAAGAATATGAATACCGTGATCAAGGACAGCAAGGGTCGAAAGTGCATCGATAGATTTCGCTCCGTTCGGGAGGAGCCCTTGTTCCCGCACGATCCCACGCTTCGCGATCTGACACAGGGAGCCGCGGGAGACTGCTTTTTTATCGCTGCCCTGGCCAGCATCGTGGCTCGGGAGCCGGATCTCATCAAGAGAATGATGCAGGATAACGGAGACGGAACCGTTACGGTCAATTTCTATCATGATGCGGGCACCAAAAGCACGATTCAGGTAAGGGTAGATAAGACCATACCGGAGCGGCATTATGTAAGCGAAGAGCTGAATGTGGATTCCTTTTCCAGGGGTGCCCTGTGGGTAAAAATGATGGAAAAGGCCTATGCTGCTGTCCGGGAAAAGAATATGGTAAGAAATCCCAACAACGCAAATGATGGGATGTTCCTTCGGTCAGATCCCGCATATGCTTATAAGAACCTGGATGGCGGAAGCTTCGCTCAGGCCATGCAGGAGCTGACCGGTGATGTGACGGCCACCTCGGAGCACTATGAGCTGGGAGCTATGGATGTAAAGATGTTCCGGGGACGACTGGATGAGGCCAGCCTTCCCACCCTGGGCAAAAAGAAGCTGAACACCCCGAGTCTCCTGTATTTTCAGAAGAGACATATGCACGATAAGAATAATAAGGCCTTTCTCTATCTGGCCGGAGATAAAACGCTTCCCGGCAGCTCGACCAGAGTCTGGAAGGAAGAGCTGAAGCAGTATGAGTTCTTCGAGAATGCGATGTCCGATATCCTGGAATACCGGGAAGGTGTGATGGAAATCCGGGCCATGGATAATAAAAACCTGGCAGCAGCCATCGGAAGACTTATGATTGATATCGAGAAATATACCGAAGGCCTGAAGCCCTATACCGGCGAAGAGCTGGATGAAGAGAAGATGAAGAATGCGAATGT
>CAVKIR010000096.1:0-6135 GCA_963656395.1 Prevotella sp. CAG:279 | reverse complement strand
CCCTGAAGGCGGAGATCAACATCGGTGATATCGTGGTATCCTCCGATGCTCTGCAGCACGATATGGATGCGCGGCAGTTCGGTTATACCCGGGGAGAAATTCCCCGTATGGATACGGTGAGCTTTCCGGCAGACCCGGAGCTGATTACACTGGCAAAGGCAGCCTGCGAGGAAGTCAATCCGGACATCCGCGTCTTCGTAGGGCGGGTCGTCACCGGAGATCAGTTCGTGGCAGAGCGCTCCGTGAAAAATGAGATCGCGTCCTGGACGGAAGGCTACTGTACCGAGATGGAAGGCGCAGCCATCGCGCAGGCGGCGTATCTGAATAAGGTTCCTTTTGTCATCATACGCGCCATTTCCGACAAGGCCGATGACAGTGCCACGATGGACTATCCGACCTTCGAGGCGCAGGCCATCACCCACAGTGTCAGATTGGTAGAGAACTTTGTATCCCGGATTCCGGAGGATGTCTATTAGGACAGACCTATGAGAGAGCTTGAAATCATCTACGAAGACCGGGATGTCCTGGTTATCTATAAGCCGGCCGGCGTGCCGGTGCAGAGTGCGCGGGTGGGAGCCAAGGACTGTGAGAGCCTGCTGAAGAACTATTTATATAGAAGAAACGCAACTATTCAGGACAGCCCGAAAGGCGGTGTCCCCTATCTGGGTCTGATTCATCGGCTGGATCAGCCTGTGGAGGGCCTGCTGGTATTTGCGCTGAATCCGAAGACAGCCGCCTCCCTGAGCAGGCAGTCTGCGGGTAAGGAGATGCAGAAGACTTACCTCGCAGTTCGATACGCTGCGAATACATATCCACAATCTATCCACAGTAAAGAAAATCTATGTGGAAAAACTGTGGATAATGTGGAAAACTCGGTGGAAAACTGGGTTGAGTGCGTGGATTACCTGTGGAAAGATGGGAAAAATAACCGCTCCACGATCGTAAAAAAGGAGCATCCGGGAGCGAAAAAGGCAGTGCTTCAGTACCGTATTATGAAGCGTACGGATGAGTTGGAAATGCTGGAAATTCGCCTGGAAACAGGCCGCCATCATCAGATCCGGGTGCAGATGGCGGGACGGGGAACCCCGCTTGCGGGGGATCGCAAATACGGAGAGGTAAAAAGCGATGGAGAGAATGTGGATAACTCTTTTCCGGCACTGTGTGCATATCGGATAAGATTCCGTCATCCCTCCACCGGAAAATGGATGGAATTCGAACGGAAGCCGGAGAATCCGATCTTCAGGGACTTTATGTAAACCTGGAGCGATACTCGACTCCGGCGAAAATCTTGACAAAATCGCGATTTTCGTACTAAAATGAACAAAGATACGCCCATAGGGGCACTATAAGAAAAAGCCCGAGGGGCGAGAGGAGAAAAGAATGGCGAAGGAGAAGAAACTGGTCGAAGAGATCACTTCCATGGATGTGGATTTCGCGCAGTGGTACACCGATGTGGTGAAGAAAGCGGAGCTGACCGATTATACAAGCGTAAAGGGCTGCATGGTCATCAAGCCGGCAGGCTATGCGATCTGGGAGAATATTCAGAAGGAGCTGGACAAGCGCTTCAAGGAGACAGGCGTCGAGAACGTCTATCTGCCGATGCTGATTCCGGAGAGTCTGCTTCAGAAGGAGAAGGATCACGTAGAGGGCTTTGCCCCCGAGGTGGCCTGGGTGACCCACGGCGGACTGGAGCCGCTGCAGGAGCGTATGTGCATTCGCCCGACCTCCGAGACCCTATTCTGTGATTTCTATGCAAAGGAGATCCAGTCTTACCGGGATCTGCCGAAGGTATATAACCAGTGGTGCTCCGTTATGCGCTGGGAGAAGACCACCCGTCCGTTCCTTCGCTCCCGCGAGTTTCTGTGGCAGGAGGGTCACACCGCCCATGCGACAGCAGAGGAGGCAGAGGCTCGTACCCAGCAGATGCTGAACGTATACGCAGACTTCTGCGAGGAGGTTCTGGCTATCCCGGTTATCCGCGGACGCAAGACAGACAAAGAGAAATTTGCAGGTGCCATCGCTACTTACACGATTGAGTCCCTGATGCACGATGGTAAGGCGCTGCAGTCCGGTACCAGCCATAACTTCGGCGACGGTTTTGCAAAGGCCTTCGGTATTCAGTATACAGCCAAGGATAATACGCTGCAGTATGTACATCAGACTTCCTGGGGTATGACCACTCGTATGATCGGTGCCATCATCATGGTACATGGCGATAACAGCGGACTGGTTCTGCCGCCGCGGATCGCACCGACCCAGGTATGCGTGATTCCCATTGCCCAGCACAAGGAAGGCGTACTGGACAAGGCCTACGAGCTGAAGGCTGCCCTGCTGGACGCAGGCTTCAAGGTGAAGGTAGACGATTCCGATAAGAGCCCGGGATGGAAGTTCTCTGAGCAGGAGATGAAGGGTATCCCGGTACGCATCGAGATCGGACCGAAGGACATCGAGGCAAATCAGGCAGTCATCGTGCGCCGTGACACCCGCGAGAAGATCGTCGCAGCGATTCCGGAGCTTGCAGCGAAGGTAGGCGAGGTGCTTACCACCATGCAGAAGGATATGCTGGAGCGCGCAAGAAAGCATCGGGATTCCCATACCTACGATGCAACCACCTACGAGGAGTTTGTCAAGACTATCAATGAGAAGCCGGGCTTCGTCCGCGCTATGTGGTGCGGTGACCAGGCCTGCGAGGATAAGATCAAGGAAGATACCACAGCGACTTCCCGCTGCATGCCGTTCAAACAGGAGCGTATCGCAGAGACCTGCGTATGCTGCGGAAAGCCTGCCAAGACGCTTGTATACTGGGGCAAGGCATACTAATGCAAATTCAGATTCCGGAAAAAGCCAACGAAATCATCACCACCCTCACCGCAGCCGGCTATGAAGCCTATGTGGTGGGCGGCTGTGTGCGCGACGCGATCCTGGGACGGGAGGCGGCGGACTGGGATATCACGACCAATGCGAAGCCCGAGGAGGTCAAGGCCTTATTTCCCAGAACGGTGGACACGGGGCTTCAGCATGGCACGGTGACCGTCCTGAACGGAAAAGAGGGCTTCGAGGTCACCACCTACCGGATCGATGGCGAATATCTGGATGGCCGACACCCGGAGCAGGTGCTCTTTACACGGAATCTCTACGAGGATCTGAAGCGTCGGGACTTTACCATCAATGCCATGGCGTACAATGAAAAGGAAGGTCTGGTGGATGCTTTCGACGGTCTGGGCGATCTCAGACGTGGACAGATTCGCTGCGTGGGAGAAGCGAGGGAACGCTTTACCGAGGATGCCCTGCGCATCCTACGGGCTGTTCGCTTCTCCGCCCAGCTGGATTTCGAGATCGAGGCGAAGACAAAGGAGGCTCTGGCGGAATTTGCGCCGCGTCTTAGGAAGGTCAGCGCCGAGCGAATCCAGGTGGAGCTTACGAAGCTTCTGACATCGGATCATCCGGAGGTCTTCCGGGTAGTCTGGGAGACGGGCATCACAGCCGTGATCCTGCCGGAATTCGATGCCTGCATGGAGACTCCCCAGCACAATCCCCATCATTGCCGGAATGTGGGAGAGCATATCCTGTATACACTGACCGGTGTGGAGAAGGAGAAGTCCCTTCGCTGGGCGGCTCTGCTTCATGACATCGGGAAACCCCTTGCCCATACCACCGACGAACAGGGAATCGATCATTTCAAGGGACATGCGAAGGTCGGGATGGAGATGGCCAATGCGATTCTGCGGCGCCTGAAATTCGACAACGATACACGGAAAAAGGTCGTAAAGCTGGTGGAGGTTCACGATGACCGCCAGATTCCTCTGAATCACAGGGGCGTGCGCCGTGCCATTCATCGGATAGGAGCCGATCTCTTCCCGGATTACCTGAAGCTTCGAAGGGCAGACGCCAAGGCTCAGAATCCGTCGCTTCTCCGGGAAAAGCTGGAGATACTCGATGAGACAGAGAGACTGTACAGGGAAATTCTGGAAGCACAGAACTGCCTTTCCCTCAAGGATCTGGCTGTGACGGGCCGCGATCTCATCGACGCGGGCGTGGAGCCGGGACCGACCCTCGGGGTCATCCTGAAGGGTATGCTGGAGGCAGTCATCGAGCACCCGGAATACAATACAAAAGAATATCTGATGGAAAATATATTACCCCTCGTGACCCCCTAGACAGGAACGGAACGAGGGGATTTTCTATGTAATTTTGCTGAAAAACATAGTGGAAAAGATTGACTTCCTTATGCAGATGTTCTAAGATTATACACAGATAGGCATATCTAAAATAGAAACGAGAGAGGTATCAGTTATGTATTTGGATGATTATAAGCGCTGGATGGACACAGAACTGGAGGATCCGGCTCTGACAGAGGAACTGAAGGGCATCGAGGGCAAGGATGATGAGATCAAGGATCGCTTCGCGGTGGCTCTGAAATTCGGAACCGCAGGTCTGCGAGGCGTGCTGGGAGCTGGAACGAACCGCATGAACATCTACGTAGTGCGTCAGGCGACCCAGGGACTGGCAAACTGGGTAAAGACCCAGGGCGGCAGCCAGCTGGTGGCGATCAGCTACGACAGCCGAATCAACAGCGATGTATTTGCGAAGACTGCAGCCGGCGTGCTGGCAGCCAACGGAATCAAGGTGCGGATCTACGATGCGCTGATGCCGGTACCGGCCTTAAGCTTTGCGACCCGCTATTATCAGGCAAATGCGGGCATCATGGTGACCGCATCCCATAACCCGGCGAAATACAACGGCTACAAGGCCTACGGCCCGGACGGCTGCCAGATGACCGACGAGGCAGCGGACATCGTATACAGCGAGATTCAGAAGACGGATGTCCTGACCGGAGCGAAGGTGATGGATTTCGAAGCAGGCGTAAAAGAGGGTCTGATCGAATACGTAGGAGAGGACTGCAAGGAAGCTCTGTACCGCGCCATCGAGGATCGCAGCGTGCGTCCGGGTATCTGTGCTGCATCCGGCCTGAAGCTGGTATATTCTCCGCTGAACGGTTCCGGTCTGGTTCCGGTTACCAGAGTGCTGAAGGATATCGGCATTACGGACGTGACCATCGTACCGGAGCAGCAGTATCCGGACGGCCACTTTCCCACCTGCCCGTACCCGAACCCGGAGATCTTCGAGGCGCTTCGCCTGGGACTGGAGCTGGCGAAGAAGACCGGAGCCGATCTGATGCTGGCTACCGATCCGGATGCAGACCGTGTAGGCATCGCCATGAAGTGCCCGGACGGAAGCTACGAGCTGGTATCCGGCAATGAGATGGGCGTATTGCTTCTGGACTACATCTGCGCAGGCCGTATCGAGAAGGGTACCATGCCGAAGAATCCGGTAGCGGTAAAGTCCATCGTATCGACGCCGCTGGCGGACGCGGTAGCGAAGAACTACGGGGTGGAGCTTCGCAGTGTCCTGACCGGCTTCAAGTGGATCGGCGACCAGATCGCGAAGCTGGAGGCAGCAGGCGAGGCAGACCGCTTCATCTTCGGCTTCGAGGAGAGCTACGGATATCTGGCAGGCTCCTATGTACGGGACAAGGATGCCATCATCGGATCCATGCTCATCTGCGAGATGGCGGCTTATTACCGGAGCATCGGCTCCTCTATCAAGCAGCGCCTGGAGGAGATCTATGAGAAATACGGCCGCTACCTGAACAAGGTAGACAGCTTCGAATTCCCGGGACTGTCCGGCATGGATAAGATGGCAGGCATCATGGACGGCCTTCGTCAGAATCCGCCCGCGAAGATCGGGGATTACAGCGTGGTAAAGGTGACAGATTATAAAAAGCCCGAGGAGACCGGCCTCCCGGCAGCCAATGTTCTGGTATACAAGCTGGAAGGCGGCGCAGAGGTCATCGTCCGCCCGTCCGGAACCGAGCCGAAGATCAAGACATACTTTACGACTCTCGGAAAGAATCTTGCGGAGGCCCAGGCGCAGAAGGATGCCCTGGCAGCAGCGATTGCTCCTATTTTTTCATAACAGTTCAGTACCTTCACTGTTATGGTGCAAAATCCATGTTCTTACGGCTTCAGCAGCAAGTGCTTCAGCCTGAAATATGTTACAGTAGAAACGCCAGCCAGCAACAGAGTAACTGAGAATATCTGCATTTAGAGACTTTCGATATGTTCATAACTCAGA
>CAVKIR010000095.1:0-6149 GCA_963656395.1 Prevotella sp. CAG:279 | reverse complement strand
GATTCATATTTCTGGAAAGCTCACGAATCTCCGCCTTAGTAAGCTTTGCCTCACGAAGGGGACTCTTGACATCCAGCTCGGCGATGGCTGTAAGACCCGGACGGTAGTCGCCGTTATCATCCATATTCGAGCCCTCCGCTACGTATGCGATACCGTTGTCCGCGGCCAGAGACTTGATTTTCTCGAAGAGCTCATGCTTGCAGAGATAACAACGATTGGGCGGATTCTGGGCGAAGCCGTCGATCTCCAGCTCCTCGGACTCACAGATAAAGTGGCAGATGCCCTCCTTTTCGCAGAAAGCTCTCGACTCCTCCAGCTCCCGCTTCGGGAAGGAGCAGGACTGCGCCGTCACCGCGATGGCTTTGTCGCCCAGCTCGTCATGGGCTGTCTTCAATAAAAATGTGGAATCGACGCCGCCGGAAAAGGCCACTGCCACGCTTCCCAGCTCTCTTAAGTATGCTTTCAGGATCTGCAGCTTCTCTTCTGCTGTATTCTGCATCGTGATACCTCCTGTTCTTTTACCTTTTTATCTAATTATCTTACTATATTTCCCTACGCGGATCAATGCTTAGCTTGTCGATAGGAAATACATGTCTTCGCATGTTTTCTCGCAACTTCTTCTTGACTTTCTTACATTTTTAGGATATAGTTACCGTATTGTTTAAATGTATTTTCGAAGAGGATTGATTCACATGTTTTTGTAAGTCATCATTCACTTTGATGCTTTACAAAAACATGTGATTTTTTGTATTCGGGACAGCATTCAAACAGGCAAATCATATTTCTATCATTTATTAGGAGGCTCTATTTTATGAACAAGGGTACTGTAAAGTGGTTCAACGGAACAAAGGGATACGGCTTCATCACCAACTCCGAGACAGGCGAGGATGTATTCGTACACTTCACCGGCATCGTAGCTGATGGCTTCAAGACTCTGGAGGAAGGCCAGTCCGTTACCTTCGATGTTACCGAGGGCAATCGCGGACCGCAGGCTACCAACGTTGTCGTTGTAGCATAAGCTGTCTTAATACAAAAGAAAAGACGCCGGAACGCCCCTGGATGGGGCGATTTTCGGAGAGAAAGGCATTCCTCAGCGGAATGCCTTTTCTGATCGGTGAATGCAGCGCTTGCAGGCGGCTTTCCGGCATGCTAGAATGAGAGGTAGATCGTTTGGAAGGAGACTATCATGGCAGCAAGAAAAGAACTTGTGCTTTACTATACACCGGAGAAATCCGACGCAGACCGGCTTTTAAAGGGCGTATTGGTACGAATGGGTGTCCGGATTCGCAATATTACGCCGGATCAGACCGGCGAAAAGGTCGGCGCGCTGGCGGGGCTTCCGGACTATGAGGAGCAGACGGAAGCACCGGAGGCTCCTGCCATTTCCGAAAAAATATTGATTCTTCACGGCTTTGGGCAGCAGCGTCTGCAGGAGCTGCTGGCAGGCCTTCGAAAGGCCAAGGTTCCGCCCATTCCCCTGAAGGCGATGGTGACAGAGCACAATGCAGACTGGACAGTCTATGAGCTTTATCAGGAGATACGCAAAGAGCATGAGAAGATGACCGGAGGAAAGGAAGAGTAAGAAGATGGAAAAAGAAGCATTTCAGAAGCGTCTGGAGGATCTGGGCGAGCTGGCGAAAATCAATAACAACCGCCTGAGTACCGACGCGGTGAAGACCTTTTTAAAGGATATGGAGCTCACGGAGGAGCAGTATGATCTGGTATTCGCATATCTGGCATCCAAGCTCATCACTGTGGAGGGCTATGTGCCCGCAGCCGCGAGCGGAAAAGACAGTATTCCCACACTCTCGGAGGAGGAGCAGACCTTCCTTGCCCAGTACGAGGAGGATTTAAGTTACGTGAAGGTTCTGACAGAGGATACTTTGCTGGATCTCTGCCGGGAGGTAGAGGAAACCGGCGACAGTGACGCCAAGTCCCATCTCACGGAGCAGCTGCTTCCGAAGGTAGTGGAGACCGCAAAGCATTACGCAGGCCGCGGTCTGCCCATCGGCGATCTGATTCAGGAGGGCAACATCGGCCTGATGCTGGCGCTGGAAACTCTGGGCATCCGCGAAGACGGCATGTCCGCGCTGGATTACCTGAAGCAGGAGATCGAGAAAGCCGTCAGCGAGGCTCTGGAGGATCAGCAGACGGAAAGCTCCGCCGGTGAACTCATTGCCGATCGCTTGAATGAGCTGAGTGACGGCATCAAGGAGCTCTCCGGCGAGCTGGAGCGTCAGGTCTCCGTGGAGGAGCTGTCCGCATTTATGGACATGCCTGTAGAGGAGATCGAGGATCTGCTGAAGCTGGCCGGTGAGGGAACCGGTGACGGGGAGCAGGAGCCGGATAACGCCGGAGAGAAGCAATAGCAAGTAGGAGGGGTGAACCTATGAGAGGCTACGAACCGCCATTTCACATGACGGGCAAAATGACTTTACTAATTGCAGAAATCAGTGAGCAAGTCGGGCGGATCACTGTACTGCAGGAAAAAACTATCAGCCCTCACCTGCGACGCGAAAACCGCATCCGTACAATTCACTCTTCTCTTGCGATTGAGCACAATTCTCTATCGTTAGATCAGGTAACTGCTATTCTGAACGGTAAGCGTGTACTTGGTAATCCAAATGAAATCAAAGAGGTTCAGAATGCTTATGAAGCGTATGAATTGATGCTTCAATTAGATCCTACATCTGTAAACGATCTTCTCAAAGCACATAAGCTGATGATGAATGGACTTGTACCGGAAAACGGAAGATTTCGCTCAGGCGGCGTTGGCGTCTTTGATGGTGATAGACTAATTCACATGGCTCCTCCGGCAGAGTTTGTTCCGGAGCATATCCACAACCTGTTTGCATGGTACCGGGAATCGGAGCTTCACCCACTGATTAAGAGTTCTGTATTTCACTATGAATTTGAATTCATCCACCCGTTTGCAGATGGCAATGGCCGTATGGGACGCATGTGGCACAGTCTCTTGCTCGGGAAGTGGAAAGAACTGTTCTTCTGGCTTCCGATTGAGGAATTGATTCAATCACGCCAGCAAGAGTATTATAATGCTCTTGGCGTGGCTGATAAACAGGCTGACAGTGCAGGATTTGTAGAACTAATGCTTGAAATCATTCGAGACAGTTTGATGGAAGTGACAGTTGTTGGTCGCTCCACCGTTCAAGATAGCGCTCAAGTCAGCGACCAAGATAACTCTCCTACAGAGCGGCTTCTCGCTGTTCTCGGTAGTGATGTGCTCTCGGCAGTAGAACTAATGCAGCGACTGGGGCTCTCACACAAACCTACTTTCCGCAAGAACTACCTAAATCCAGCTATAGAACAGGGTTTAATCGAACGCACAATTCCGGATAAACCGAACAGCCGAAATCAAAGATACAGAAAATGCAATCATTGAATCATCGAGTGCAACGCAACCGCTCCAGCGCCTCCTGCAGCGTGTTTCTCGGACATGCCGCATTGACTCTCTGAAAGCCCTCGCCTGCTTTTCCGAAGATGCTGCCGCTGTCCAGCCACAGGCCGGCTTTATGAATGATCCGATCCTCCAGCTCGTCTGTGCTAAGTCCCAGCTTCCGGAAATCCAGCCAGAACAGGTAGGTTCCCTCCGGCAGTCTCATCCTTACATCCGGGATACGCCGATCGATAAATTCCTTCGCATAGCAGATATTGTCCCAGACGTAGTTCTTCATGGCTTCATACCACTCGTCGCCGTAATTGTATGCCGCCTGCGCTGCCGCGATTCCGAAGGGATTGGGCTCGTCTATACCGGATACCTTGCATTTATGAAGGAAATCTTTCCGGATCTTCTCATTCGGTATGAAGATATTGGACTGCTGCAGTCCGGCCAGGTTGAAGGTTTTGCTGGGGGCTGTCGCCGTGATCGTGAAGTCCCGGAAAGTCGGATCTACCTCCTGGAAGACTTGGTGCTCACCACTCCAGATAAAATCAAAATGAATCTCGTCGCTGAATACCAGCACCTGATGCTCCCTGCAAATGCCTCCGATGCGCAGGAGCTCCTCCTTCGTCCATACCCGCCCCACCGGATTGTGCGGGTTGCACAGGATGAAAAGCTTCACCTGATTCTTTACGATTTTCTGCTCAAAATCCTGAAAATCGATGGAATAGCTGCCATCCTCGCCGCATACCAGATCCGAGCTTACCAGCTTTCTTCCATTTTCCAGGATAATGCTGCTGAAGGGATAATAGACCGGCTGGGATATCAGCACCGCATCGCCCGGGTTCGTCACGGCCCGGATGGCGTTCGAGATAGCGAAGCATACGCCCGGTGTCTTCACATGCCACTCCGGCTGCACCTCCCAGTTGTGGTGCCGCCTCATCCAGCCAGCCACGGCCTCGAAAAAGCCGTCTCCGGCCTGGGTATCCGTGTAGCCATAGATGTTATGATGTGCCAGCTCCACCAGAGCATCCTCTATATAGGAAGAGGTTCGAAAATCCATATCCGCCACCCACAGAGGCAGAACGTCCTCCGGATAGCCCATTTTTTTCGAAAAATCATATTTCAGGCATTTTGTGCCCTTTCGATTCAATTTCTCATCAAAATTCAGATTTCTTTCCGCCATCGTCTTTTTCCCTATCGTCCTATGCCTGTTCCGCTTCCAGCTCCCGGTTGATCTCGTCCTCACTGTCCGCCATGGCCTGAAGCGTCTGCGTCAGAAGCTGCTCTAAGGGCCAGCCAAGCTGCTCTGCGCCCCGCTCGATGACCTCTCGGGAGCAGCCTGCTGCGAAGCCCTTGCTCTTGTATTTCTTCTTCAGGGATTTCAGCTCCATGTCCTTGGTGCTCTTGGAGGGACGCATCAGGGCAGCCGCCCAGATAAGGCCGGTCAGCTCGTCTGCTGCGAAAAGCACCTTCTCCATCTCATGCACCGGCTCCACATCCAGCGTCACGCCGCACTCGACGGTGATGCCATAGCCGTGGGACACGACGGCGTGAATGATGTCCTCCGAGACACCGCCCTCCCGCAGAAGCTCCGGCGCTTTCAGGCAATGCTCAGCCGGATAGAGCTCGAAATCAATATCATGTAAGAGCCCTACGATGCCCCAGTGCTCCTCCTCCGTACCGTAGCCCAGCTCCCGCGCGTACCATTTCATCACGGCCTCCACGGTCAGCGCATGCTGGATATGAAAGGGATCCTGATTATACTTTTTTAATAAGGCAAATGCCTCTTCTCTGGAAATATCGCTCATGATTTTGCCTCCTTTTTTCCCATCATAGGTCTCTTTTCCTACTTTGTCAATAGGTTTAATAAGAAATATTGCCCATGTTCTCTTTGATGCATCGGGTAATGGCATTCGTCAGGAGCTTCGCATCCAGCGGCTTCGCCAGATGGGCATTCATGCCCGCCAGTCGGCTTTTGATCCGATCATCCGCAAAGGTATTCGCAGACATGGCGATAATCGGGATGCTCTCGGCGTCCGCACGGTTCAATGACCGGATCTTACGCGTCGCATCCAGGCCGTTCAGGTTCGGCATCATGATATCCATCAGGATGACCCCATAGTAACCGGGAGCGGACTTTTCGAACATCGCGACGGCCTCCCGGCCATCTGCTGCAGCTTCGACCACCATCCCCTGCGCCTCCAGCAGGAATCTGGCGATCTGCATATTCAGGGCATTATCCTCCACAAGCAATACGTGCATTCCTTCCAGGGAGACCGCGTCAGCAGGCTCTGCCGCCTCCACATCTTCCTCGCTACATAGCTTCAATACGATCTCCAGGCTCGCCGTGGTGCCGACACCCTTTTCACTGTCCATATGAATCGTTCCATGGAGCTTGTCCGCCAGTCCCTTTGCAATTGCCAGCCCCAGACCGGTTCCCTGGTACTCAGTTCGGCTGCTCGCATCCTCCTGGGAAAAGAGGTCAAAGGCATGCTCCGCGAACTCCGGGCTCATTCCGCAGCCATGATCCCTGCAATAAAATGCAAAGTCGGCTTTCTCTTCATCGATCGGTGTCTCTGTACACCATACCTCGATCTCGCTTCCGCTTTCGGAAAATTTGATTGCATTGTCAGAAAAAATCGACAAAATCTTCGCGATATAGATCGCATTTCCCAGCAGGTGCCGGTGTCTCATCCTGCTCTTTTCCCAGTCAATTCTATAGGTGATCCCCTTCTCCTCTGCCTTGATC
>CAVKIR010000094.1:0-6158 GCA_963656395.1 Prevotella sp. CAG:279 | reverse complement strand
GGTCTACCTGATACTTATCGGTATTGGTTGCGTCGAAGTATTCCAGCTCCGGCTTGCCTGCTGCGGTCAGAACAGCATTCGCATCTTCTACTGCATACTGTGTACGATAGATGGCCTCTGCGTTGCCAAGCTGTCCCATCATCATAGCATAGGAAATCTTGCCGTCGCCGTTCAGGTCAACCGTGTCATAGTTCTCAACCAGATACTCGCCAATCATCTTGCCCTGCATATGGCCTGCTTCCGGAGCGTCTGTTCCGACGAATGCACACTTGTCATAGGAACCAAGCACCTGTCCTGCTGTCGTTTCATCCTCGACTGCTCTGTTGAAGAAGATCAGGTCAACGCCCTTTGCCGATGCCTTGTCTACAACAGCCTGAGAAGCGTCTACAGAGCCGGAGGTTACGATATTTACAATCAGGATGTTCGCACCCTGTGCAAGAGCGGTATCGATCTGCTCGTTCTGGGTGGTCTGGTTGTTGTTCGCGTCATAGTTCTGATACTTCACTCCGAGGCTGTCCAGCTTTGCATCCAGAGCTGTACGAACGGAAGAAATATATGTATCAGAGTAGGTGTAATAGAAAACTGCGATATTGGCATCGGACAGGTCTCCGGTCGCCTCTGCAGCATCCGCTACATCCCCTGCTTCCGCTTCTGCGGATGTATCCGCCGTCGAAGTGTCTGTTGTGCTTCCTCCGCAGCCTGCCAGCATGGAAACTGCCATAGCGCCGCATAATACAGCAGCTAAAAGTTTCTTTTTCATAGTCAAATCCTCCCATAATTAGAATTGCAGTCACCGACTACAACCCCATTATAGCAAAACGCCAACCAATTCCAATGTATTATTTTCCTTTTTTAGTATAAAATCTTACAATATTATTCTTTGTTTTGTGTTGGTTTTTCCGCGATTGACAAGTAAATTAAAATCGTTTACTATGGCCTTATCATATAAAACAAGGAGAAGAACGCTATGAAAACTACGGGGGAAATAAAAGAGCTGTTACAGCAGAATCAACTGGATTCCACACTGATGGATATCTATCTGGATGAGAATCGTCTCGCCTACCAGCGGCAGCGCTATATCGACGCTCTCTCACGATACGAGGAGCTCTTTGGAGCCGGCGAGGTCTCCATCTACAGCGCACCGGGTCGCAGTGAGATCGGCGGCAACCATACCGATCACCAGCACGGCGAGGTGCTGGCAGCCTCCATAAATCTGGACGCCATCGCCATCGTTTCACCGACCGAGGAGCCCCTCGTCCGAGTCGTATCCGACGGCTATGACCTGATCACCGTCTCCCTGGAGGACCTGGCAGTGAAGGAGGAATTAAAAGGAACAACGGATTCCCTGATCCGCGGTGTGCTGGAGGGTATCCGGAACCATGGCGGCCGGATCGGCGGTTTCCGGGCATACATCACGAGTGACGTGCTGATCGGTGCAGGCCTGTCCTCTTCCGCCGCCTTCGAGACCCTCATCGGCACCATCGTATCCGGCCTCTATAATGAAATGAAGCTTTCCCCGGTAGACATCGCCATCATCGGTCAGTATGCCGAAAATGTCCACTTCGGCAAGCCCTCCGGCCTCATGGATCAGATGGCCAGCTCCGTGGGCAATCTGGTACACATCGATTTCGCGGACGCAGCGCATCCGGTCATTGAAAATGTAAGCTGTGACCTGGCCAAATACGGCTACAGCCTGTGCATCACCGATACCAAGGGCTCCCACGCGGATCTGACCCCGGACTACGCTGCCGTTCCCACTGAGATGCGCGCCGTAGCTTCCATACTCGGCCAGGAGCTTCTGCATGGCATTACTCTGGAGCAGCTGCTCTCCCACGCAGCAGAGATTCGCGAAAAGGCCGGTGACCGGGCTTTCTTACGAGCCATCCATTTCGTAACGGAAAATGTGCGGGTACAAGAAGAAGTAGCCGCTTTGAAGGCGGAGGATTTCGACGCCTTTTTGAAGGCCGTGAAGGCATCCGGCGATTCCTCCTTCAAGTATCTTCAGAATGTATACACAAACCACGATATCACGCACCAGAATGTGTCCGTGGCCCTGGCTGTCAGCGATGCCATCCTCGGTGCGAACGGAGTCAGCCGTGTTCACGGCGGCGGCTTTGCCGGAACCATCCAGGCCTTTGTGAAAAATGAGGCGGTGGCCGATTACCGAGCAGCGCTGGACGGTGTCTTCGGAGAAGGCTCCTGCAGCGTGCTGATGATACGGAAATACGGCGGTATGCAGGTGCTGTAGGAATTCCCTGGTACATAAAAAGGACCTCTCATTTCTGAGAAGTCCATTATCTTCGAGGGAGTGGGGGCTTCCTCCCGGAAGTCCCCGAGTGTTATGAATGAAATACTGATATGTGTTCTTGCTACGAGTATTAATATAACAGGGAATTGTGACTAAGATATGTCCAGCCTCTAAAAAAAATATAAAGTCAATTAAGAAATTCTTATGAAAAAATGATGAATTTCTTTTACAATATCTTGGATAGGAAATCCTGAAGACGCGGATCCTGCGGATGCTCGAAGAAGTCTTTTGGATTATTCTCCTCCTTGATGTAGCCGCCGTCCATGAATACCACGCGGGTAGCTACCTCCCGGGCAAAGCCCATCTCGTGCGTCACGACCACCATGGTCATGCCCTCCTGGGCCAGCTTCTTCATCAGCTCCAGAACCTCACCTACCATCTCGGGATCCAGGGCAGATGTGGGCTCATCAAAGAGGATCACCTCCGGATTCATAGCCAGAGAACGGACTATGGCGATTCGCTGCTTCTGTCCGCCGGACAGCTGAGCCGGGTAGGCATCGGCCTTTTCCTCCAGATTTACCAGTTTCAAAAGGCGCATGGCCTCCGCCTCCGCCTCTGCTTTTTTCTTCAGCTTCAGCTGCACCGGAGCCAGCATGATATTCTCCTTCACGGTCAGATTCGCAAAGAGATTGAAATGCTGGAATACCATACCCATGCGGCGGCGGATCTTATTCACATCCACACCGGGCGCGGTAATCTCCTGTCCGTCGAAAGTGATACTGCCGCCGGTAGGCTGTTCCAGAAGATTCAGGCAGCGCAGGAAGGTGGATTTACCGGAGCCGGAGGGGCCTACGATGACCACCTTCTCGCCCGGTGTGATATGCATATTGATATTCTTGATGACATGATTATCGCCAAATGACTTGGCCAGATCCTTAACGTAAATCACTCTGTCTCATTCTCCTTTCCAGTTTGCTCATCAGCCAGGACAATCCCAGTACCATTACAAGATAGATAGCCGCAATGGCAAAGAAGGGGACAAAGGCCTGATAGGTCTTGGACTGAATGATCAATGCACCCTTGGTCAGGTCACGAAGTCCGATTACCGTCACGACAGAGGTCTCTTTCAGCAGGGTAATCAGCTCATTACCCAGAGCCGGCAGAACGTTCTTGAAGGCCTGCGGGATAATGATGCAGCGCATAGTAGTGGCATAGCTCAGACCTACGGAACGCCCCGCCTCCATCTGACCCTTGTCGATGGACATGATGCCGGAACGGATGATCTCCGCCACATAGGCTCCGGAGTTGATGCCGAAGGCCACGACTGCGCAGCGAATCATATTGGAGTCCGTAGCCCGGGCGCTGGACCAGACGACGAACCACATAATCAGAAGCTGAACCATCGTAGGTGTTCCGCGGATAATGGTCAGGTAGATCTGGCAAATCAGGTTTGCCAGCCGCAGAAGGACGGGCTTTTTTCGCTCCGGCTGCTGATCGTGGGCAGAGCGGATAATCGCCACGACTACACCGAGGATCAAGCCGACAATCAATGACAATACTGTCAGGATCAGCGTCGTCTTGATACCATTGATAAAATACTTGTAGTTGTCATCCAGAATAAATGTCTGGTAAAGACCTTGTTTTAAGTCTTCAAGCATATGCTTCTTCTCCTTTGTATCATATTCTGTCTATAACGCAGAAATATAAAAAGCAAGCTTGTATTGCTTCTTATATTTCCACGTTATCCTGTAAAAAAACACGGAGGTGTCCGATCGGAACACCTCCGTTGATGCTCTCTTGGCTTTGAGTGTCTGCTTTTTGCTTACTCAGCCTTGATATACTTGTCCAGGATGGACTGGATGGTTCCGTCATCCTTCAGCTCCTGCAGAGCCTCGTTCAGTGCTGCGGTCAGAGCCGGGTTATCCTTGGAGACTGCTGCTGCGTAATCCTCATCTGCATAGGTAGTATCCAGAATCTTCAGGCCCTCATTCGCTGCTACGAACTCCTTTGCCGGCTGCTGGTCGATTACGACACAGTCTACCTTGCCCTGAAGCAATGCCTGAATGGCCATAGCGCCATTCGTATAAGGAAGCACATGATCCTCACCGAAGTCGCTCTCACAATAGTTGTGTCCTGTAGTTCCTTCCTGCACACCGATGAGCTTGTCATTTGCCAGGTCATCGACGCCGGTGATATCGGAATCATCCTTTACAATGATAACCTGTACGCCCTTAGCGTAGGAATCTGTGAAGTCTACGTTCTTCTTTCTCTCTTCATTCACGGTCATGCCGGCCAGAGAGATGTCGATCTTACCGGACTGTACGGCAGTAATCAGAGAGGAGAAATCCATATCCAGGATCTCAAGCTCCAGTCCCAGCTTATCTGCCAGCGCCTGTGCGATCTCTGCATCGATACCTACGATCTCGTCTCCCTCTTTGTACTCATACGGCGGGAATGCTGCATTGGTTCCCATCGTCAATACACCTTCTGTAACGGTGGTAATGGTACCGTCTGTCGCTGCTGCATCTGTATCTTCTTCTGCTGCTGCATCGTCCGCTGTCTCTGTAGTCTCAGCTGCGGCAGTATCCGCTGCCTCTTCCTTACTTCCTCCGCAGGCTGCCAGTGATGCGCACATCACGCCTGCCAGTAAAACTGCGATGAACTTTTTCATAATCTTCTTCCTCCTAACCTCGATATGGTCTACCTGTTCGTCTCAGGCTTTAACCTGGTTTTTATTATAGCGCCATTCTCCGAAAAAGCAAGCCCTAAATTGCATATTTTTCAGTGCTTTATGCATTTTATTTGGTTTTTATGCATAATTATGCCGTTTTTTATACACATTTTTCATGCGAAAGGATTTCTTAATTTTCCCTTCTCTCATTGACATAAGAGGTCAGTATGCTATACTAAAGCCTGAATCTTTCCTCTCTGTCACAGAAGAGGATATTTTAAGGAGTAGATACGATGAATGTATTGGAATGGTTGAAGGTTCTTCTTCTGGGTATCGTGGAGGGCATCACGGAATGGCTTCCCATCAGCAGCACCGGACATATGATTCTGGTCAATGAGTTTGTGCATCTGAATGTCAGCGATGCCTTTATGGAAATGTTTCTGGTGGTGATTCAGCTGGGTGCAATTCTGGCGGTCGTGGTTCTGTATTTCGACAAGCTGTGGCCCTTTACCACACCCTCGAAGGGCTGGATCAAGAAGGATACCTGGTCGCTGTGGTTCAAGGTGCTGGTGGCGGTGCTGCCGGCTGCTGTGATCGGCCTTCCCTTTGATGATAAGATCGACGAGCTCTTCTATAATTATCAAACCGTAGCCTTTACCCTGATTCTCTATGGTATACTCTTCATCGTCATTGAGAATTATAATAAAGGAAGAAGACCCCGGATAAAGTCCTTCCGGAAGCTCTCCTATCCGATGGCACTTTTCATCGGCGTCTTTCAGGTACTGGCGCTGATTCCGGGTACATCCCGCTCCGGTGCTACGATTCTGGGTGCGATGCTTCTGGGAACCTCCCGCTATATCGCCGCGGAGTTCAGCTTCTTTCTGGCGATTCCGGTCATGTTCGGCGCGAGCCTTCTGAAGCTGGTAAAATTTGGATTTCACTTTACCGGAACAGAGGCTGCCATCCTCATCGTGGGAATGGTGACGGCCTTTGTGGTTTCCGTGCTGGCGATCAAATTTCTGATGGGCTATATTAAGAAAAATGATTTTAAGGCCTTCGGCTGGTATCGAATTGTGCTGGGAGTCCTGGTGATTGTATATTTTCTGATTTTCCGATAAAGGAAGGTAACAAAAAGAGCCTGCCATCGAAGCTTATCGCTCGATGGCAGGCTCTTTTTTATCTCTGTCGTAACTGTTCAGTACCTGACCAGTTACGAATGCAAAATCCATGAGAATCGGC
>CAVKIR010000093.1:0-6162 GCA_963656395.1 Prevotella sp. CAG:279 | reverse complement strand
GGCCTTCTGGTCCGTAGCCAAACGCTCTATCCAGCTGAGCTACGCCCACTTTTCAGGCAATCGGGAAAGCCTGTTTCCTGACTGCCTGATTATCATAACACGTATTTTTTACAAATGCAAGTTCTTTTTAAAATTCAGAATTTTCAGAATTTTCGCTTCTATTTAGCCAATCCAGGAGATGTCATCGCCGTCCCGCATCCGCTCAGCCATGGTTCTGGCCGGGTTGCCGCCATTTTGTGCCAGCTCTCTCTGCTTTACGGACGGGATATCCCGGATTATCAGCAGCATCTCACGGGACAAGGTTTCTTCTCCGTAGACCTCCTCGAATCGGGAGCTTCTCCGTTCCTCTCCCGCCGGCTTGTCCTTGAAGGAGGTATTGGCAAAGAGCTCCTTGATGTACTTGTCTGCCTCGCCGAGGATTTTGCATACCAGAGAGCCGGAGGGCTTCTCCTCGTATTCCTCTATGAGAGACTGCATAAGCTTCTTTCCGGGTCTCCGGAAGCGGATGTCGGTAGTCAGAAGCTTCATGATCTGAGTCAGGGTACGGTTCATATCCTGGATCGCCGTCTCCTTCTCCTGGTTGGTGCCGTTCTTATAGCGCGTCGCCAGTTCGGAGAGCCTTCTCAAATGATTCTTCAGGCCGCTGGCCTCGAGACTTGCAAAGCAGGGTGCCACGAAGTTGGTATGTCGTTCCTTTCTGTCTCTCTCGAGCTCTGCCTTTTCCTCATCGCCCAGCTTGTTCTCCTTGAGATAGCGCAGTCCGCCGCCGTCTAAGCGCCACAGGGTCTTGATCCAATGCGCCTTCAGGATGCCCTTTACCATATTCTTCATGGGATCCTTATCCGCGGGCGTTTTTACGTTCTTCACCTTCATGAAGGTATCGAGCTTCTGTGCCCGGCGGCTGATGGCCTCCTCCATAGCTGCCACGAAGGCCGTGATCTCCGGTGCTTCCGCGTTCAGATTTCCCTGCGCCTGGGCATTCTTCACTGCATCGAAGGCCTCCCGAAGGCTCACGCCGCCCTCGTCCCGGAACCATTCCTGCAAAGCCCTGCCCAGCTCCTCGGTCTTGGCCTGATTCGTCAGAAGCTCGGCAAGCTGCTCGCGGTAGGACTTCGGATCGGTCTTTAGGTAGACTCTCTCTGCTGCTTCCTCGAGCTTCCGGATGGCTGCCTCTTCATCGCGCTTGCGCTTCTGTTCGTCCTCTGCGGACATCTTGATATCCTTGACCGAACCCGGCATATTCATGGTGATGATCTCCGGCTCTGTCAGCTTCTCACCCTGCGGTTCCTCCGGCTTTCGGTAGCTTACGCAGGTCACCTCTGCCATGGCCTTCAGGAAGTCGATTTCCTCCTGCTCCTCCGGAGCCTTCAGGCCATAGAGCAGCTCGTCCTCGAAGCTTGCCTGGTAGACCTTGATATCCTCCTGAGCCATCTCCTTCGTGTAATTCTCTCCGTCCAGATGATTCTTGATGCGCTCCAGCGCACGGTCTACTGCCTCGTTCCAGCCCGGCATCACTTTCAGAAGTTCCTTGTCCTTTCGAAGCTCATCTGCCGCAATCTCCATCTCCCGGTCGAAATTCTGCAGCCGATGCCTCCAGGTATCAAGACTTCCTTCCCGGTATTTCTTATCTGACTCCTTCTCGTTCTCCGGTACCACCTCCAGACGGCGGATCCGCTCCGCGATATTTCTCTTATTCCGTTCTACATTATCGACCTTTCTCTGATTGGAATCGACGCTTTCCACTTTGCGCCGCAGCATCTCCTTCTGGTTCGCTGCCACCCGCTGGAGCTCCTTGTAGACCACCTGCATCTTTGGCTTCACCTGTTCCTCTGTCACACGGGAATCGTACTTCATCTCTGTGATCAGCATACCCGCATTGGCCAGAAAGTTCGCGTCCATGCCCATCATGCGATCCATGAAGACTTCCTTCCGGCTTTCGATCAGGGATGAAAACCTCTCCATCTGGGGATCGATCTGCAGCTGCTCCATATAGTACTTGGACTTCTTGGTACAAAGCTTGATGACATTGGTCATATTCGCCACCTTACCGTCCATGGCGGTATGCACAGTCTCCTCCAGAGTCTTGGCATTGGCATTCCTATATTCCGGCTCGTAGCGCTCCAGGATATTCCGGGAAATCACATACATGGGCAGATCGTCCGGCTGCTTCTCCAGATCTCTTCGGGTCCGCTTGTCCATGAGACTTACCATGTCGCCCTCTGTCTTATCCAGCAGGGTGTCATAATCCGTCAGGGTACCCGCGATTCGCACAAAGCACTGGATGAAGTTATAGAGTCCCGGCGCGATGTCGATCCCGTCCTTCTGAAGCTCTGTCAGAACTGCCAGGATCTTCTCCACTGCATTGGCATTGTCATCCTTCTTCACGATGGTCCGGATCTTCGTAGCCAGATGTCCCTCCTCCCGATCGTAGATAGTCTGAGCCTCGGGAGAAAGAAGATTTCGCAGGTGTTCCTTGAATCTCTGGGTATTCATGCTCTGCATGGCCGCGATCAGGTTCAGGATATCGCCCTGCTCCTTCGTCTCCAGCTTGTGCACGTTGCCGTAATCGATGACGGTGACGCCGTTATCATCCATCATGATATTGCCGGCGTGCAGATCGCCGTGGAAGAAGCCGCTGCCGAAGAGAGCCTCCTCCAGCCATTTTCCGGTAAGGTTGATGAGGTATTTATGCTTATTCTTAAGCTCCGTCCGAAGGGCGTCCATCTCGCTCATGACGCTGTACAGGGATTCGTTCTCGCTCTTGTCGCAGATCTCCTTTCTCTTCTTATCCTGATCGGAGATGAAACGGTCTACGGAGACACCGGGCGCACGCTCCAGCACCAGCATGCCGGTGGTAGCCTCGGCCTTCTTGTCTGCCTTCATGGTGCTGATATGGAGAATGGGATCCTCGTAGATCTTGCCGAGCTCCACATTCTGTGCCTCCAGTCTCAGGTCGAACTCCTTCTTGATGTTCTCCACCCGGCCTGCGAAGGTTCGGGACATAGCTCCCTGATAGTTCTCATCTGCCTTCAGTCCCTGCTCTCTGTGAGCCTGGTCATAGGCCTCCTTGTCGACCTCCCGGGCGCATTTCTGCATGAATTCCAGCTCCCGCTCCATATGGTTGGCTGCGTCGGGACGCAGGATCTTGATAACCTTCTCTACGCCCTTGGCCGCGCCCTTCTCATACATACGAACCAGAACCGCCTGTCCGACGGAAGCCTTACCCAGGATCTTCACCTTCTCGATACGGTCAATGGTGCCGTGGGACGCCTTGATGATGCTATGAAGCTCTGCATCCACCAGCTCCTCGTCGACGGGAGCCAGATTCGAACGCACATCCTTGACAGCCTCCTGCATGATGGGCGGCATGTTCGAGATGGGCAGACCCTGCATCATCTTATGGAGCAGGGGGCCTGCGCCCTTCAGGTAGCCGGAGAGGAATTTACCCTGGAAGCTCTGCTCCTGTCTTGCACTCATGGCATTTCCGTTGTGATTGGGGGCATTTTTGAAGGCTGCCGCGATCATATTCTGCTTATCTGCCATCTTGGCGTTCGCGATATAGCCGGACAGCACCTTTTTATTGAAGGCACCCTCGCCCTCTTTGCCGGTCATGCCCGCCTGCAGGATCTCGCTGACGGATCGGTCTTCCAGTTTCTTCCAGTCCTCGTCACTCTCTGCATCCAGATCGTCTACGGAATCCTTCAGGATCGTCTGCATCTGTCCGGAGATATGCTCCACTGCCCCGGTCATCTGATCCTTCGCGGTATTCAGAAGATCGTTCAGCTCGCCGGATTCCAGCGCATGCGCGAGATTTGCCGGATTCCGGTCTGCAATGCCCTTCACCAGGCTTCGCACCGCCAGATAGGCTTCCCGGAACATGGGCAGGGTGCAAAGCTTGCTGGCAAATTCCATCTCCTCGGCTCCATCCTCCATCAGAGCACGGAAGTTCTGAAAGCCCTCCGGATTCGCCAGGATGATTTTCTTCAGGCGCTCCGGCGTATAGGCGAAGTCTGCATCCGAGCCTGCCTTGGAGGAGAAGTAAAGCTCGCCCATAAAGTCCAGAATCTTCTTCTGTCCCGGTTCCCAGGCCACATCCTCGGTTCCCAGGTTCACATCGCGCTTGGTCTTATCCGTCACCTTCTGCCTGTCAGCCTGCTCCATCCGCTGCATAGCCAGAAGGCTTTCCAGTGCTGTCTTGGAATTGATATGAACCTTCTCGGCCTGAGCGAGCAGCATCTGATTCAGTGCATTCTGCACCTCGACCTCGGGCGTCAGCTCCGGATGCTCTGCGTTCGGCGCTGTGTTGCAATATTTCCATACCAGTCTCTGAAGCTCCGTGGCCGTCAGAAGATTGAGATCCTTTGCTTTTACGTTCAGGTGGCTGGTGAGGAATTTCTCATAAGAGACACGGTTGTCACTCATATTTTCGATATCTCTGAGAGCCATATCGGAAAGGAGCTGCTTCGCCATGGTCTTATCATACTTGGTATAATGCGCACAGATATCATGCTCCAGCTCTCTGGTCCAATATGCAGCCGTATAGGGAAGCACTACCTGCTTTCTTCCTGCCTTCATGGTCAGAAGCTCATCCTTCTGGCTAAAGGTCAGGGTGGTGCCGCCGATCCGCACCGCCACGGTTCCGTCCTCTCCGAGACCTGCCAGGGCATCGTGGAGACGGATGAATTCCTTACTGAGTGTATTGCCGGAGCGCTTGATGAGCTCGGACGGGCTCTTATCCCTCAGAAATACTGCAGCAATGGTCTGCGCCTTCTCCGACATGGTCTCGATGACACCCCGGGCGGCCTTGTACTCGGCCAGCACCTCGCGGCTCTCCGGATCCTTTTGTACCTCTGCCGCACCGGCCTGCAGCTTCGCCAGATTCCCGGTCAGAGTGCCGGTGATGCTGCCGCCCTTCTGGTAGAGATCCTGCAGCTTCTGGATGCCGCAGCGAAGTCCGCCGTCGGGACTTAAGGCATTCTTCAGACGCTCGATCTGCGCCTGCTGCCCCTGATACAAGGCATCGATGGCCGCTCCGTGCGCCTCCAGCTGCTGACGCTCCTCGGCACTTAAGCCCTGCTGGATACCCTTGGCCTCCAGCTGCATCAGATCCTGCATATGCTCGGTGATGGAGCAAAGTGCCTCCATGCCCTTTCGTCTGTCGTCCACGGACATTCCCTGAAGCTTCTCCGGCAAATGTGTGAAATACAGTCGAATCTCACTGGCTGTAAAGCAGCCGAATTCCAGAATCCGTCCCTCGCCCAGCTTCTCCTTTAAGGCCTTATCCTCTTTGAGGATCTGATCCTCTGCGAAATCATTGAGTCGAATAGCATAGAGGGACTGGTAGACCGAATTCTCCGATACTGCCTCCGAGATGGCCAGACCCAGCAGGATCTGCATCTCCTCTGCGGAAAGCACCGGCACCGGCCCGGCCTCTGCACCGGCCAGTCTTGCCTTTCCTTTATAGATGCGCAGAGCATGGGCGAAGGCCTTCTCCCGCACCAGCTCCGTTCCGCCATTTACCAGATATTGGAAATCTTTCTTGGAGAGCTTCGCGCCCTTCCAGGTACCGCTCTTCTCGCAGGCCGCCATAAGCTTCTTCACCTGTTCCTCGAGAGCCTTCTTCTGGGCGGAGGCAGACAGGGATTTGCCGAGCAGCTGGTTGATCTGATCCGCGATCTTATATTCCGGCGTCGCCTTCTTCTGATCTGCCAGCGTATTATCGAGATCCGAGAGTCTCGTATCTGCATCCATGATGATCTCCCGGATCGCTGCCATGCTGACCGGCAGGGAGATCTCCCCCTCCAAATCGGCGCCCAGGCGGATCAGGAGGTTCTTGCTGATGCGCTCCCTGGTCTTCGGGGAAGCGATATTTTCCTTCTCCAGAAGAAGCTCCACGAAATGCTTCGCCATGCGGTAATTCTCCCGGGTCGGCAGGGCGGCATCCCGGCCAGCCTTCTCGTCCATCTGGCGGTAGAGGCGGCCATTTTTGCATACCATGGCCTCCCCCTCCGACTTGGAGATCACCTTCACATAGTCCTTCAGGGTCAGCTTGCCTACCGGATCCTCGCCCTCGTTTCGTCCCTGCCACTCATAAGCCAGGTCGGTGAAGGAGACCTGCCGATTCTGGTAAGCAGCCGGATCTGCAGTGAGATTCTTCCGGAT
>CAVKIR010000092.1:2461-6194 GCA_963656395.1 Prevotella sp. CAG:279 | reverse complement strand
GATCAAGACAGCCGGTCCTGCGATTTTTCCATCGTAAACGATACCGATATGCCGGCAGTTCTGGTAGAAGCCGGTTACTTAAGCAATGAGAGCGAGGGCAGCAGTCTGGCAGATGATGTCTACCAGAACAGCGTAGCCAAGGGAATTGCCAAGGGCATCCTCGCCACCCTGGATCGATAAGATCAGGGCGAGCAGAAGGGATGCGAGCCGGACAGATCACCATAGGGATTTTCCTTTGTCTGTTCTATAACAAAGTCTTTAAATTGTCGAACGAGGGGCGTCTGATGGCGTCCCTTTAATTGTGCCATATAAAAGATGCGCTCCCAGGGCGGATCCGTGATTTCCAGAATTTTCAGATTCAGCTGGGAGAGCTCGTCCATATAGGGAACGACGGCAATTCCGAAGCCCTGGGCTGCCAGCCCGGCCAGAACCATATCCTCCTCCACCTCATAGGCGATCTTCGGTTCCTTTCCGATCCGGGAAAAGAGCTCATCGATCACGACACGCAGTCCGGAGTTCTTGGAAAAAAAGATCTGCGGATAGGGAAGGGTTTCATCCAGAGTGACGCTGGTTCTCTCTGCCAGGGGATGATCCGGCGGTACAATCAGCACCAGATCCTGGTGCGCCACCGGCGTATATTCGATGGAGGGATCTGCGTCAATGCGGGTACAGAAGGCCAGGTCAAGCTTCTCCTGCTTCAGATCCTCCAGGAGAGCCTGCGAGAATCCGGAATGAAATTCAAAATGAATGTCCTTTGGATTTTCCTGCAAGGACAGGTAATTGGAGGATAAAGTCGGAATAAAGGAAATTCCAAGGATGCGCAGAAAGCCCAAGCGAATGCTGCCGGCTCCCTTTGCCATGCGCTTCATCTGAAGCACACCTTCATTCAGAATTTCCAGTGACTTTTCCGCATAATTTTGAAATTCGCGTCCTTCTTCCGTCAGGGAGAAAGGGCGTTTTTTTCGTTCAATCAAGGTAACACCGAGCTCGGCTTCCAGCTGGCCGATGGCGTAGCTCAGGCTTGGCTGGGTGATGCAGAGCTCTTCTGCGGTCTTGCCGAAATGGCCGATGCGCGCAAGCTCGGTAAAATATTGAAGCTGATTTAGATTCATGGATAGGAACCTCCTTGCATACAAGTATAGCATATCACCTCTTGAATTCAATAGAGAATCTCTATCATTCGATCAGAAATTTCCAATTTGATATTTATTTAACGATAGGTTACATTAAATTTATCAAATGTAATCGTAAAAGGAGTGTATAGAAATGAAGATCAATGGAGCAACCAAGCTTTATGGACTTCTGGGAAGCCCGGTGGAGCATTCAAAGTCGCCGGCTATGTACAATTACTGCTTTGAAAAATGGGGATTGAATCAGACCTATCTGGCCTTCGATGTTCCGGTGGAAGGTACAGAGTCTGCAGTGCAGGCCTGCCGCACGATGCACGTGCAGGGCTTCAATGTAACGATGCCCTGCAAGCAGGCAATTGTTCCTTTCCTGGATGAGGTATCGGATGCGGTTCGGCTCTCCGGTGCCTGCAATACCGTGGTGAACCGGGACGGAAAGCTGACCGGATATAATACGGACGGAGAGGGCTATGTCATCAACCTGAAGGCCCACGGCGTAGATATCCGGGGAAAGAAGCTGGTGCTTCTGGGAGCAGGCGGTGCTTCTACAGCCATTCAGGTGCAGGCACTTCTGGACGGCGCTGCGGAGGTCACCGTATTCAATCAGAAGGACGCCTTTTGGGATCGGGCGCTTGCAAAGATTCAGGAATTACAGAAGGAATTTCCGGATCGAACCGTCGAGCTTCTGGATCTGGCAGATGAAGCACTTCTGGCCGAGCGTCTCGGAAAGGCGGATATTCTGACCAATGCGACCCGGGTCGGCATGAAACCCCTCGATGACCTGAGCCTCATCAAGGATGTATCGATGCTTCGGCCGGAGCTGGTGGTGGCAGATACCGTATATGAGCCGGAGGAGACGAAGCTTCTTCGGGAGGCAAAGGAGCGGGGCTGCAAGACAGTCGGAGGCCTCGGCATGCTGCTCTATCAGGGAGCCGCAGCATGCAAGCTTTACACCGGACAGGATATGCCGGTGGAGGAAATCAAAGCAGAGCTTTATGCGAAATAAGATATAAAAAATGAAAGGGGAGTTCTATGGAACGAAAGAAATTTTATCCCACGGCGGGAGCCCTGTATTTTACCTATTTTATTCTGGGTATCGCGTCGACCATCCTGGGACAGTACAAGCAGAGTTTTGCAGCACTCTGGGGAGCAGAAAAGCTGGCAGACGGAACCTATGATATCAGCGGCGTGGTAGCGGTTATCGCCGTGATAGGCCTCGGACGTCTCATCGCCTTTCCGGTGGCCGGCCCCTTCTCCGACCGGTTCGGACGAAAGAAGAGCGCCATCGTCGGTATGACCTTTTACGCCATCTTCTTCCTGGGCATTACCTTTACCAGAAGCATACCGGCGGCCTATGTAGTGACCCTGTGTGCCGGCCTGGCCAATTCCTTCCTGGATACGGCGGTTACACCCTCCTGTATGGAGATCTTCAGTGAGAAGGGAGCGGTTGCAAACCTCTTTACCAAGTTTGCGGTTTCCCTGGGACAGTTTCTGCTGCCGATTCTGATTCTCCTGACCAATAACAGCGGTCTCTCCAACCAGGTACTTTTCCTGGGCGGTGCGGCTCTGGTTATCGCAGACACCATCCTGCTGGCTATCCTGCCGTTTCCGGAGAACAGCTCAGCAAGCGCCGGCAGCAAAAAAGAGAAGAAGAAGCTTCACATCACACCGGCTCTGCTGTTCCTGACCGGTATCAGCTTCACCGCATCGGCGACCTTCATGATCTTCATGAATACAAACCAGGAGCTGGGTACCCTCTACGGACTTACGAAGCCCAACCTGATTCAGTCCTTCTATTCCGTAGGAATCGTAAGTGCAGTGCTTCTGACCTCTGTCTTTGTCAGCAAGGGACTGAAGCCGACCAAGGTTCTGATGCTTTATCCCAGCATCGCGATTCTGGCTTTGCTTATGATGTATCTGGTACAGGCGCCCCAGATCTGTCTCGCCGGCGGATTCCTGATGGGCTTCTTCGCGGCAGGCGGTGTCCTGCAGCTGGCTACCTCTACAGCAAATGAGATGTATCCGGATCACAAGGGACTGATCACGGCCATCGTCATGTTCGCTTCGGCCGGTTCCAATTACATCGTGCTGAACGTGGCAAGCTACATCTCCAAAGTCGGAGGCACACAGGGCCCCCGCTACATCCTGCTCTTTAATATGGCACTGACCGCCGTAGGCGTTCTGCTTGCCGTACTATTAAATCTACATCTGAAAAATCAGAAGGAGGAATCATCATGTCAGTAAAACATCCATTAACCATCAGCTCCTGGACACTGGGAGACACCTGCACCTTTGAGGAGCGCGTACGTGCGGCAAAGGAAGCGGGCTTTGAGGGCATCGGCCTTCGCGCAGAGACCTATGTAGATGCTTTGAATGAGGGACTCTTCGATGAAGACCTGCTGGCCATCCTGAAGAAATACGATATGAAGGTCACAGAGGTGGAGTATATCGTACAGTGGGCAGAAGACAACAGAAGCTATGAGCAGAAATACAAGGAGCAGATGTGCTTCCATATGTGCGAGCTTTTCGGTGTAAATCACATTAACTGCGGCCTGATGGAGAATTATTCCGTAGAACATACCGCACAGAAGCTGAAGGAGCTCTGC
>CAVKIR010000092.1:0-2451 GCA_963656395.1 Prevotella sp. CAG:279 | reverse complement strand
AGTATGAGATCGGCGTAGAGCCCATGCCCTACAGCGGACTGCCGGATGTAAAGAAGGCCTGGGCAGTGGTAAAGGCCAGCGGCTGCGATAATGCCAAGCTGATTCTGGATTCCTGGCACTGGCTTCGTGCAAATCAGCCGGTGGATCTCTCCGTTCTGGAAGGCATTCCGGCAGAGAAGATCGTATCCGTACAGATCAACGATGTCTATGAGCGTCCGTATGCAGCTTCCATCTTAAGAGACGAGTCCATGCACGATCGCCTGGCTCCGGGAACCGGCTGCGGCAATACCGCTGCCTTCTGCAAGATGATCAAGGACAAGGGCATCGAGCCCAAGGCCTTCGGCGTAGAGGTAATCAGCGATGCTATCCTGGCAAAGGGCGTCAAGGAAGCTGCTGCATGGAATTATGAAAACACCGCAAAGGTACTCAAGGAGTCCTGGCCGGAGATTCTGGAGAAATAGGAGGAAAGAATATGAAATTCGAGCATATGTTTCAGCCCATTCAGATTGGAAATGTAAATATAAAGAATCGCTTTGTTATGTGTCCCATGGGCAATAACTTTGCCAACACAGACGGCACCATGAGCGAGCGCTCCGTAGGCTACTACGGAGCCCGCGCCAAGGGCGGTTTCGGCCTCATTACCCTGGAGGCAACCGTTGTATACAAGGAAGCCAAGGGCGGCCCGAGAAAGCCCTGCCTCTTTGGCGACGATACCGTAGAGAGCTTCAAGAAGGTTATCGATGCCTGTCATGAGGGCGGTGCAAAGGTATCCATTCAGCTTCAGCACGCCGGTCCCGAGGGCAGCTCCAAGCTCACCGGCTTCCCCTTAAAGGCAGCCAGTGCCATTCCGGGCTCCTGCGGACGTGAGACACCGCAGTCTATCACAAAGGAAGAGATCTACAAGCTGGTAGAGTGCTACGGCGATGCGGCTCTGCGTGCGCAGAAGGCCGGCGCAGATGCCGTAGAGGTTCACTGTGCCCATGGTTATCTGGTCAGCACCTTTATCTCCGAGCGGACAAACAAGCGTGTAGACGAGTTCGGCGGCTGCTTCGAGAACCGTATGCGCCTGCCGAAGCTCATCATCGAGAATATCCGCAAGAAGACAGAAGGAAAGCTTGCAATCATCTGCCGTATCAACGGTACCGATGATATCTTCGGCGGACAGACACCGCAGGATGCAGCCAGTGTGGCGAAGTATCTGGAAAAAGAATGCGGCGTAGATGGCATCCATGTATCCCGTTCCATCCACCTTCATGACGAATGCATGTGGGCGCCCAGCGCGATCCATGCAGGCTTCAGCGCAGACTGCGTAACCGAGATCAAGAAGGCGGTTTCCATTCCGGTTATCACCGTAGGCCGCTATACCGAGCCCTGGTATGCGGAGTGCCTGGTGCAGGAGGGACGCACCGATCTGGTAGCCTTCGGCCGTCAGGCCATCGCAGATCCCGAGCTTCCGAACAAGGCAGCGAAGGGCGAGCTCGAGCGTCTCATGCCCTGTATCGGCTGTCTGCAGGGCTGCGTTCCGAACATGTTCAAGGGAGAGCCCATCTCCTGTCTGGTCAATCCTCTGGTAGGCCGGGAGAACGAACTGGAGCCGGCTCCGGTGAAGAAGAAGGTGCTGGTCATCGGCGGAGGCCCGGGCGGTCTCTATGCAGCCTATATTGCAGCACTTCGGGGACATGAAGTGACCCTTTGCGAAAAGAAGGAGATCTTAGGCGGCAACATGCGTCTTGCGGCATATCCGCCCGGAAAGGGTGCGATCACCAATATGATCCGCAGCTATATCGCAAACTGCGAAAATGCAGGAGTTACCATCCGCATGAACACGGAAGTCACAGCCGATCTCGTAAAAGAGCTTGCTCCGGATGCGGTTATCGCAGCTACAGGATCCAATCCGCTGGTACTGCCGATCCCGGGCATTCTGGACAACGGAGCCGTACATGCAGCCGATCTTCTCGACGGCAAGGTCAGTGTCGGCAAGAAGGTGCTGGTAGTCGGCGGCGGTATGGTCGGCTGCGAGGTAGCAGATTTCTTAGGCGAGCTGGGACATGATGTAAGCGTCATCGAGCTTCGTGATACCCTGGGCGCAGATGTGATTCCGGAGCATCGGGTTTATCTGATGAAGGCCTTCGAGGAGTACCATGTAAAGGGCATCACAGGAGCTAAGGTAGCCAGCTTTGAGAAGGACGGCGTGACCTATACCGATAAGGAAGAAAAGCTTCATCGCGTAGAGGGCATGGACAGTGTCGTTCTGGCTATGGGATACCGCAACAACGATCCCTTAAGCGAGACTCTGAAGACTCTGGTACCGGAGGTCTACACCATCGGCGATGCCATCCGGGCCCGCAGAGCTATGGACGCTACCAAAGAGGCGCTGGAAGCAGCAATGCAGATCTAATGTAACTATTCAGGACAGCCCGAAGCACTTGCTGCTGAGGGCGTATGAACATG
>CAVKIR010000091.1:0-6215 GCA_963656395.1 Prevotella sp. CAG:279 | reverse complement strand
CCCTTCTCTTCGGCAGCTTTCCTTACCTTATTCTATGCTTCCGCGTTCCTGAATATGCATGAAACCGGCTGCATTATAAAACTTTAAGATCTTACCGGATTTTTTCACATTTTCTGTGCAGATTCAATATTGTATCTCTCGAACATTTTCGTTATAATGAAAGTGATACCTATGAGGCAATCTATAAATAGGATGTGAGGATAATGAAGATAGAAAAGATAAATGAGAACCAGATACGCTGCACCCTGACCCGGGATGATCTGAATAATCGCCAGATCAAGCTCAGTGAGCTGGCCTACGGAACTGCAAAGGCAAAAGAGCTCTTTCGGGATATGATGCAGCAGGCAGCCATCGAATTCGGTTTCGAGGCTGACAATATTCCGCTGATGATCGAAGCGATTCCCCTGCCCAACGAATGCATCCTTCTGATTATCACCAAGGTGGAGGATCCGGAGGAGCTGGATACCCGCTTCGCCAAGTTTGCCCCGGGAGGCGACGGCATCACACCCGAAGAGGTCAATGACCTGGGAGGCCTCCTGCCGGAGGGCGCCGATAATGTCCTGGATATATTTAAGAAGCTCATCGAGAAGAAGCTGCAGGAATCCGCTGCCGCAAGCGCCGAGGAGAAAGAGGAGAAGGCCGTCACCCTGGCCTCCGAGATCGACCTGGCCCGGCTCTATACCTTCTTTGATCTGGATACGGTCATCGATGCAGCCCATGTGCTGCAGGGCTTCTACCAGGGGTACAATTCCCTGTACCGTCTGAAGAAGGACGGCGACTACTGCCTGATTATCCACAAGAGCAGCCATACCCCGGAGGAATTCAATAAGATTTCCAATATTCTCTCCGAGTACGGCAGCAATGAGAAATACTCCTCCGCCGGTGAGGCCTACCTGGCCGAGCACGAGGAACTGCTGATCGCAGGCGAAGCACTGCAGCAGCTGGCCGGATTGTAAGAGAGAAAAACCCCCGCAGGAATCTGCGGGGGTTTTCTCTCTTATGTAATTTCTAGTGTACGAGATAGCCAGCTTCTGCTGTCTGCCAGTCGATGTAATATCCTGACAACATTTACTATATCATCCTCTTTATCTATCGTATAAAATATTTTATATTCCTTAAAATATATCTTATGTACTCCACATTCTGCAAGTATGGGATCTGTATCCAATTCATGACGTTCCGGAAAATATTGCAGCTTTCTCATTTGTTTGCGAATACCTTTCACTGTATTCAATGACGCCTGAGGATTCAAAAGTTCATATGCGATGTAATCTCCGATATGTTCTAAATCCCTTCCGGCAAGCACACTCATTTTAATAGTGTATCGCTGCATCCGTATACTTTTTCTCCAATCTGTCACATACATCTTCCATGTCTTCTGTTATGCCTTCGCTTATCTGCTGCAATCCGGCTAAAACATTACTACGGGTTCTTAATTGTTTTTCCGCTGACACTGTTTTATAAAACTCGCTGACTGTGAATGCCACTTTTTCCCCTCCTTTCCCGTTTCAGATTCCGTAACTGTTCAACATAGAAACAGTTACGGATAACCTCCTTATATTTTACCAGAATCTTTTAAAAAATCCAAGAGCCCTGGTTCTTCTTTTTTTCAGCCAGAGCCCCAGCGCAATGGCCATGAGTGCAAGTCCGGCTGCCTGATACGGACGGGTGCCGCTGCCGCCGGTGGACGGGAGCTTATAGTAGAGTCGATTGGCTGCCGTGACTAGTGCTGTCTCGCCGTCTGTAGGGCGGGATACCTTGTGCACCGTGCCATCCAGGACATAGCCGTTCGGAGCCTGCACCTCGACATACAGATAGTCATTTTCTGTCATATCAGTCCAGGTCAGGGTGCCGTCTGCTCCGGTCTTATCCACAGACTTCAGATACCAGGTCGTATCCTCATAGAAGAGTGTCTTCGCCGGCTTCTTGGCCACGGTTAGTGCTTTATAATCTGCATACGTTATCTGCTCCGCCTGTTCCTTACTGTACAGGGCAAAATAAGCATCCTGCAGCTTTATATCCTCATGCCCCTCCCGGATCTTGGTCAGCTGCATGTTCCAGCCAATGCCGATATTGACGCACTGCAGCGTATTCTTGTTCGTATAGTTGTAGGTAAAGCTGTAATCCGCGCTCGAGCTGTGATTGATGGAAGCATACTCATACCCATTTCTGGCAGGAATCTCGATGATATGGTAGGTCGTTTTATCCTTCCACTCCCAGGCAATCGTCGTCGGAGTCATGACATTCCCATCTGAGGTATAGTTGACCTGACTGCTCAGCCAGGCTGCCTCCGAAGCGCTCTGTCCTGCTTTCACGCTGGCTTCCGCCACCGTAAAGCTGCGGTTCTGCAATGCCTCTGCCAAATCATCCTGTGTAAAGCCGTTTCTCAGGGTCAGCTCCTGACCGCTGTAGATGACAAAGCGGAAGGTCGTATCTCCTGCTGCCGTCATCTCTTCCCCTTCTGAATTCTCCAGCTGCTTTTGCAGGGTCGGCACATAGGGAGTGCGCAGACCCACGCCCATGGGAGCTGCCTCCAGAGGAATCGTGGTGCTGCCATTCTTGACCTCATAATGGTAACCAAAGCTGTTGTTCGCGATCTGGCCGGGCTTTACGCTGTCCGGGTTATCTACCTTCGCATCATACTCGACCGTAATCTTACTGTGCTTGGGCATGGTCGCACCCGTGGCATCGTCGATCACGATACGGAAGGAACGGGCACCTGTCGGATCCGTCGTCCACTTTGTCCTATCTTCCGTGCCATTCCAGTCGGCCGTATCAAAGCTGGTTTCCTTCGTATACTCGATATGATACTGATTTGATTCTAATACCTTCTTGGTTTCTTCCTTCGTAACCAGATCCACCACGGTCACCGTCACCTGAAAATTCGGATCCTCTGCCAGGTCTATCTGATACTCACTGCCGCGCAGGTCACTCTCCTGGAAGGTCGTGTGGTCGCCCGGTTCCGGCAGGTTATTGATCAGCACCAGCTTCGTCAGATCCGCCGGCATCTGGTAGACGGTATTATCCACGGTCATGGTATAGTGGATCGTGCCATTCTTATCCGGCAATACGGTCACAGCGGCAGCATCCGAGCTGGCACTGAAGGACTTCCCGTCGTAGGTCTGCAAAGCCTCCAGTGTAGAAGCAGTAGAATAGCCATAGGTCACCACGATATTCGCACTGCTGCGGATCGATGTTCTGGGCTCATCCCAGAAGGCTGTCTCCAGAGTTCTATCCAGCATACCAATGGTGGCGGTCTCATCCCAGATGCCGTCCTTCAGCGGAGTCAGCCATGCAGTATTCACATATGTCTGGTTGACATTCTGCAGGCCATCGGGCTTCTTCGTGCTTAGGCAAAGCTCTGCCTCACCGTGAGCTGTGATGGCCATCAGGGTATCCTTAAAACGGAACGAAATCACAGGTGCGCCATCTTTTAACACATAGCTGACTTCAATATCCACTCTGTTCCGATTGTTGTTATAATCCCTATATGTATAATTGTAAAGATACTCGGAAATCGTCTTTGCAGTACCATCCTTTGGCAGTACTTCCTTCCCATAGGTCACGTTACCCGTGTCCTTATCATAACGGATAGCAGGAATGTCCATGTAAGCATATATTACTTTGTTATTACTACTAGAGAAGCTGGAATTTTTCAAAATCAGTCTTCCGCCGGTGATCTCATAGGGTGCATCCATCACATCGGTAAGCACATAATCCTCCAGCGCTGAGGTGCCACTGTTCGTGGCCTTGATGACCCAGTTCAGCGTCTCCTGATTCGTGGCAGAGCTCGGACGCCCGGCCGAAGAATTGCTCGTGGATGCCAGGGTCTTCTCCAACCCCAGCTCGGTCTTTCCTCGATACATGGTCACGGTGGAGCTCAGCCAGCTTGTATCCTCCTTCTGATCCTCCGTATAAAATCCATTGTCCGCCGCCCAGGTATTCGTATTCATAGAGGGATTTGGATCATCATTCGGCTTCATACCATCATTCGTACGGTATGCATAACGACTCTCACCCAGCTGAACGCCTGCTTCTGCGGCATCGTAGTAGGGCATCGCGATCGTACAGCTTGCGGTCTCAGCAGTGTTCTCCCAGGATTTTACGCTGCAGGTATAGGAAAACTGCAATGTCTCTCCCGGATTCAGGTAGTACAGACCGCAGCTGCTGTCATAGTGATCCGTAGGGCCCTTGAAAAACGAAATGTTGACTCTCCTGCGGCCATCTGATGTGCTTCCTCCTCCGCTTACTTTTATTTGCCCGTTGATTCTGGATTCCGTTTTTCCTGTCCCTATCTCCGTTGCACATTCGTAGGAGCTGTAGTTTGTATAATAAACGCCATCAGAATGATAGAAATCTTGATAAAAATAGAACCCCTTCGGAAGTACGCATTGAAGTGTCGACAGATACAGTTTCGTCTTTCCGTCATTTTTGATGGCGACATAATAATCCACCAGATAATTCCGGCTTGCAGCTGTGCTGTAGACCCAGCGTGAATCTGTACCACTGCTGTTTACACTGCACGTGATCCAGGAGAAATCTCCGAATGCCTGGTAGCTTCTGATTACGCCCTGCTGTACCACAGCCTTTCCGGTGATTTTAAGAGCATGTGTCACGGAGCTGGTCATGCCAAGGGTCTCCGCCGTGTTGACCAGTATAGCAGCTGCATAGGCTTCGCTGTACTTCTCCCATGCTTCTCCGTCCGGATAGGTCAGTGTCACATAGATATATACAGGTTTGTCACCGAAGGTAAGGCTAAAGTCATCTCCCCAGGTAAGAATCTGCTGATTGGCATCCGAGGTATCCGCAGTGATGCTCCAGCTGTCCCCGCCTTGGATCTCATACTCCTGGTCTTCCGGTATCTCATAGCTGACTGCTACATTCGTTCCCTTTTCCCAGGCAAAGGTTCCGGCCAGGCTCTTCGGAAGGATATCCCGAATCTGGCTGCCCTTCAAGGTGATGCTTCCTTGTTTCTCGTTAGAGGTTCCCATGCCGATCCGGTAGATGACCTGCTGACCCGCTTCGACTGCACTGGTACTTTTGCCCTCGGCAGAAGCAGAGGCTGTATCTACGATCTCTTTCTTCAGCTCATAATTCAGCCATACGTGATTGTAAAAATCTGTAAGTCTCCGTGCCTGATGATCTCCGCCCCATACGATACCGTTTAACTCGGACTTCGGTGCGCCCTCGGTGCGAATCAGGGTCAGGTATTTGAGGGAGAGCTTCGTGTTATCACTGCCCTTCGGGATATAGACACGTATGTCATAGGTACGGTCGCCGGTTCCACCGGATACCGATACCGTATCTGCATAGACGAACTTCCCGTCTGCTCCGCTGAGCCAGACGCCTGTATAGGTACCAGCCTGATCCAGCATGTAATAGGTTTTCCCATTATAGTCGTAGGTCCGAAGCTCCGGATGTGCTGCCTTCAAAGCTGCATTCTTCTCTGCCTCCACCAGCAGAAGCTGCGCACCCTTGGCCAGCTCTACCAGAGGAACCGCCGCATCCGTCTTTCCATCGATCCGAAACGTCGTCCTATGCTCCAGAAGACTATCCTCCTGCGGACAGTCATCATCTCCGGCCTGTCCTCTCAGGTACGTATATCCGGTCGATATGCTGGCAGAGCTGGTGCAATTCAGCCAAATACCATCGTTTATAGGTTGGCGTTCATTGTATTTATTATAATACAAAAGTTTGTTCCCATACTTATCACAGGCTGTCACCATGCTAGACTCATTGTAGCTGGAATAACCTGTCCTATCCCCCTGTGACAGTTCCTTCGTAATCTCTCCATGTTCTCACCAGTACCTGCTTCATGGTTGCCGGATATTCGGCCACCAGAAGCTTTTCACCGCCTTGAACAGTTTCGTCTTGCCCCTTTCCTTTCGGATTCCACCAGTCGATGGTATAGATGCAATTGTAGGTCACGATATAGCTGAGCTCCGATGTCAGATGCTCCAGTGCATCGCGGATCGCATCAGCATTGATATCACAGGTTTTTTCCCCACTCTCACTGCCATACTGCCAGCTGATCTGCAGTCGGTTATTCACAGCCTCCATGGTGATCGTAGCCTTATCCGTTATCTGTGTAGGATCCGATGTGCTGATGGGTGTGCTGTATTTTCCCGCAGCATCCACGCTGGTATATTGGGTCGATGTGGTTCCGTTCGTCTGACCGTCATAGGCAGTTACGGTTTTTTCATCGGCTGTCCTGC
>CAVKIR010000090.1:0-6233 GCA_963656395.1 Prevotella sp. CAG:279 | reverse complement strand
GGTGTACACCACCCTGGAGCTTCGTATGAAGTGCGGCATCGGAAAATGCGGCCGGTGCAACATCGGTTCCAAATATGTCTGCAAGGACGGACCGGTATTCAGATGCGATGAAATTGATGAACTGCCGCCGGAGTATTGATTAGCAATGAGCAGTGCGCAGACAGCTTTTTCGAGCTTGGCACTGCGAAGTAGAATAGAAAGGAAAAAAGAACATGCAGGAAATGGTAAACGTATATTTCTATGGAAAAAAGTATTCCGTGCCCGCTGAGCTTACCATCATGACGGCCATGGAATACGCAGGCTACAAGCTGGTGCGGGGCTGCGGCTGCCGTCACGGCTTCTGCGGAGCCTGCGCCACCATTTACAGAATCAAGGGCGACAATACGCTTCGAACCTGTCTGGCCTGTCAGACCCAGGTGCAGGAGGGCATGTACATCGCGACCCTGCCCTTCTTCCCGGCAGATAAACGAAACTACGATATGGACGAGATCAGCCCCAAGCAGCGCGTGATGATGGATCTCTACCCGGAGATCTACAGCTGCATCGGCTGCAATGCCTGCACCAAGGGCTGTCCCCAGTCCCTGAACGTCATGCAGTACATCGCCTACGCGCAGCGCGGTGATTTCGAAAAGTGCGCGGAGGAGTCCTTCGATTGCATCGGCTGCGGCATCTGTACCTCCCGCTGCCCTGCAGGAATCTCTCACCCCATGGTGGGCGTATTGGCCAGAAGACTTACCGGAAAATACATTGCCCCGAAGGCAGAGCACCTGGAAAAGAGAGTAGAAGACATTCACCACGGCGCCTTCGACGAGCTCATCGAGCAGATCATGGAGAAGCCCATCGAGGAAATGCAGGAACTGTACAACAACCGAGAGATTGAGAAATAGGAGGGGAGCGGACTATGTATACAGCGGAAATGCTGGAATCTATCAAAAAAGTAGAGGCCACAAGAGCAGCGCGGATCGGTGTGGAGCCGAGGCGAATGACAGCAGAGGAAAAGGACGCGCTCCTGAAGGAATTCCATCCGGATTACCGTGAGGACGGTTTCCAGGAGATTAAGGTGGGGCCCAATAAGGGCGAGAAGGCTCCCTATGAGCTGGGCACCCTGCTTCATTCCAACAGCCGGATTTTAAATGTCCCCATTGATTTAAAGAAGGTAGATTACGATGCGGATGTGCTGATCATCGGCGGCGGCGGAGCCGGATCCTCTGCGGCCATCGAGGCACACGAGGCAGGCGCCAAGGTCATGATGGTGACCAAGCTTCGGATCGGCGACGCGAACACCATGATGGCAGAGGGCGGTATCCAGGCAGCAGACAAGGAAAACGACTCTCCCCAGCAGCATTACCTGGATGCCTTCGGCGGCGGACATTTCGCGGCGAGGCCCGAGCTTTTGCGCCGTCTGGTAATGGAAGCACCGGACGCCATCCAGTGGCTGAATGACTTGGGCGTCATGTTCGACAAGGACAAGGACGGCCGTATGATCACCACCCACGGCGGCGGAACCTCAAGGAAGAGAATGCATGCCTGCAAGGACTACTCCGGAGCAGAGATTATGCGTGTCCTTCGTGATGAGGTATGGAACCGTCAGATTCCGGTGGTAGACTTTACCGCAGCCGTAGAGCTTATCAAGGACGATAAAGGCCAGGTGGCAGGCGCGGTGCTTCAGAATATGGAGACCGGAGAGTATAAGGTGGCCAGAGCCAAGACCGTCATCATCGCCACCGGTGGAGCCGGAAGACTGCACTATCAGCACTTCCCCACCTCCAACCACTACGGTGCTACCGCGGACGGCCTTGTCATGGGCTACCGTGCAGGCGCGCCCCTGTTGTACCAGGATACCATTCAGTATCATCCCACCGGAGCCGCTTACCCGGCACAGATCTTCGGCGCGCTGGTAACCGAGAAGGTGCGTTCCGTAGGAGCCATGCTGATCAATGTGGACGGCGAGGCCTTCATGCATCCGCTGGAGACCCGTGACGTATCCGCAGCCTCCATCATCCGTGAGTGTACCGCCAGAGGAAAGGGCGTTCCGACCCCCACCGGCTGCGGCATCTGGCTGGACACCCCGATGATCGAGATGATTCACGGCGAGGGAACCATCGAAAAGAGAATTCCGGCCATGCTTCGGATGTTCTTGAATTACGGCATTGATATGCGCAAGCAGCCCATCCTGATTTATCCGACCCTCCATTACCAGAACGGCGGTCTGGAGATCGGCGGCGAGGGATTTACGAAGACCATCCCGAACCTCCTGGTAGCAGGCGAGGCGGTCGGCGGCATCCACGGCAGAAACCGACTGATGGGCAACTCCCTTCTGGACATCATCGTATTCGGCCGCAACGCCGGCAAGGCGGCAGCCCGCAAGTGCAAGGAGGTAGAGCTCGGTGAAATGAACCTGAATCACCTGAAGAAATATGCCGAGGAGCTGGAGAAGGCAGATCTGCATACGGGCGAGGTGTCCCCGATGCTGCTTCCGAATTATACATTTGGCATGCCGAAATAAAGCACAGAATCGATAGGCTAAACCTATAGAAGCACAAGAACTGTCAAATTGTCTTATAGAAGGTGTTGTGCTATAGTTAACTTTGGAGGTGAAATATCATGCGAGAAATTCAGGCTTCGCAGATCACGGACGTGGTAGAGCGTCTGTGCATCAAGGCCAACGAAGAGCTGCCGGAGGATATCAAAGGAGCCATCCGCCGCTGCAGAGCGTGTGAAGACTGGGAGACAGCCCAGGGTGTATTGGACAAAATCATAGAGAACTTTGAGATCGCGGGGGAGGAGCATGTACCCATCTGCCAGGATACGGGTATGGCCTGTGTATTCCTGGAGATCGGCCAGGACGTACATATCGCAGGCGGAGATCTTCGCGAGGCAGTAGACGAGGGCGTGCGACGCGGCTATGACAAGGGTTACCTTCGCAAATCCGTCGTAAAGGATCCGGTTCGCCGCGGCAATACCGGTGACAATACGCCGGCCATGCTGTATACAGAGATCGTGCCGGGCGAGGAGATCAAGATTACCGTGGGGCCGAAGGGCTTCGGAAGCGAGAATATGAGCGCCATCCGCATGTTCAAGCCCTCGGCAGGCATCGAGGGCATCAAGAGCTTTATTCTGGAGACCGTGGAGGCGGCAGGACCGAATCCCTGTCCGCCCATGGTCGTGGGCGTCGGCATCGGCGGAACCTTTGATAAGTGCGCTTTGCTGGCGAAAAAGGCACTGATGCGCAGCACCGATGTGCCGAACCCGGATCCCTACTATGCAGATCTGGAAAAAGAGATGCTGGAGAAGATCAACAAGCTTGGCATCGGCCCCCAGGGCTTCGGCGGCAGAACCACGGCGCTGGCTCTGAACATCGAGACCATGCCGACCCATATCGCTGGCATGCCCTGTGCAGTCAATATCAACTGTCATGTGACGCGCCATAAGACGGAGGTGATCTAGGATGGAGAGACATATTCAGTTGCCTCTGACCGAGGAGCTTGCGAAAACCCTGCACGCGGGTGACAGCGTGTATCTGACCGGAACCATCTATACATCCCGCGACGCGGGGCACAAGCGCATGTGCGAGGCACTGGCGAGAGGGGAACAGCTTCCCTTTGATCCGACGGACGCTACCATTTACTATGTGGGACCGACGCCGGCGAAGCCGGGTCAGGTCATCGGCAGTGCGGGACCGACCACCAGCGGCCGTATGGATGCTTATGCACCGACCATGATGAGCGTGGGAGCCAGAGGCATGATTGGCAAGGGCGCGAGACTTCCGGAGGTGGTAGAGGCCATGAAGAAGTATCACGGCGTCTATTTCGGAGCTATCGGAGGTGCAGGCGCCCTTCTTGCGAAATGCATCAAGAAATGTGAACTGATCGCATACGAGGATCTGGGTGCAGAGGCACTCCGGAAGCTCTATGTGGAGGATATGCCCCTCGTAGTCATTATTGACAGTGAGGGAAATAATCTGTATGATGAGGGAAAAGCAGCCTATCTGGCCGGCAAGAAAAATTAGAATGATGAAAGGAAGTTTTTCCCATGTCTCTGATTCATGAAACAGAACAAGAAAAACAGATGTCCGAAGCCTTCGTGAACAGCGCCTTTCTGGCGCTGTCCGGAGGCTTTCAGGACGCTTATACCTATTTTACCAGGGAGGAAGTATTCTCCAATGCCCAGACCGGCAACGTGGTGCTGATGAGCCAGCATTTCATGTGCGGGGAATGGATGGCGGGACTTCGGTATCTCTTCCCGATCCTGGCCTTCGCAGTGGGTGTCTGGGTGGCAGAGCAGATCCAGGGGCGCTACCGCTATGCGAAGAAGCTTCACTGGAGGCAGAGCATCCTCCTGATGGAGGTCGTGATTTTATTCGTGGTGGGCTTTATTCCGACACGCCTTGATATGATGGCTACGGCTCTGGTTTCCTTTTCCTGTGCTATGCAGGTACAGTCCTTCCGAAAGGTCAACGGCTATTCCTACGCCAGCACGATGTGCATCGGCAACCTTCGAAGCGGTATCGCGGCGTTGTCCGGCTATGTGCGGGAGCATAAGCCGGAGCAGGCAGAGCAGATGCTGTATTATTTCGGTATCATCCTTCTCTTTGGCCTCGGAGCCGGCATCGGCGGTGTCATGTCTATGCACCAGGGTGTGGGAATCCGGGCGATCTGGGTATCCTGTGTGCTGCTGCTGATCAGCTTCTGCCTGATGTTTATCGAGAAGCCGAAGATCTCATAGGGGAGGAATCGAAATGGCTAAGAAGGAAAAAGAGATCAAGACCAATGCCATGCGCCTGCTGGAGCAGAAGAAGATTCCCTACACGGTTCATACCTACGACGGAGAGGAATTTCACGACGGCGTCAGCGTGGCGGATATGCTGGGTCAGCCCCACGAGCTTGTATACAAGACCCTGATGACGGTGGGGAAGAGCAAGGAACACTATGTCTTTGTGATTCCCATCGAGGCTGAGCTGGATCTGAAGAAGGCGGCCAGGGCCGTCCATGAAAAATCCATCGAAATGCTTCCTTTAAAGGAGCTTACAGACCTCACCGGCTATGTCCGGGGCGGCTGCACCTGCATCGGCATGAAGAAGCAGTTTCCGGCAGTGCTGGATGAGAGCGCGAAGCAATTTCCGAAGATTATGGTCAGCGGCGGACGCAGAGGCTCCCAGATGGAAGTGAATCCGGAGGATCTGATGCGCGCGGCGAACGGAAGCTTTGCGGATCTTACTTGCAATCCGTTTTAAAAGTGTATATAATCTTGCTAGAAAAAAACGGAAAGAAAAGTGATAAGCTGGCATGCATGGAAAAAGGATGGGAAAAAAGATAAGAAAAAAAGGAAAAAGCTGGAGAAAGCGGATCCTGGTGTGGGGGGGTATTCTGCTTCTTCTGACAGCAGTCTATAAAATCTGGATTCAGCACAAGATAGCCCTCCTGACCGGAACAAAGGTGGTGGAAGCGGAGACGGAACAGATGGATGAAGAGTCGGAAGATGTGGAGGAGACCACCTATACGATAGAAAAGAAGATCGATGGAGAGGGAGAAAAACAGATTGTCTATTATGTCATTGATATCCATCTGGCCAAGGCTTCGGATCTGAAGACGGCCTTTGCACATGACACATTCGGGCAATATGTAGAGGACACAATGTCCAATATTGCCAAGGAGCATAATGTGGCCATGGCTGTCAATGGAGACTATTGCGGCTTCCGATCCAACGGAATCGTAATCCGAAACGGTGTCATTTACCGGGACGAGCCCTCCAGGCGGGATTGCTATGTCTTATATAGGGATGGAACAGCCCGGGTAGTAAAAGAAACCGAAACCAGCGCTCAGGAGCTGCTGGATGCAGGAGCCTGGAATGTCTTCTCCTTCGGACCGGCACTGCTGGAGGATGGTGAGGTGTGCGACGGCCTGGATGAAGACTATAAGGTAGATGATTACAATGTCAGCATAAGCGGACTGGAGCCGCGGACGGTGATCGGTTATATCGAACCCAACCACTATATCATTCTGGCTGTAGACGGACGAAGAGCGAATTACAGCCGGGGCATGAATTTTGAGATGCTGTCTGAGGTTCTGGTCGATTTGGGCTGCGAAAGCGCCTATAACCTGGACGGAGGAAGCTCTGTGACGGTCTATGAAAATGGTGAAATTATCAACAGACCTTGTTGGTGGTTTGCCGATGAGCGTGGAATCAGCGATATTGTATATATCGAGAAAAAGGATGATGCTGAGGCACAGGAC
>CAVKIR010000089.1:0-6244 GCA_963656395.1 Prevotella sp. CAG:279 | reverse complement strand
ATGATTCAGGAGTGCAAAATCCCATCGGCGAAGCCGATTCTCATGGATTTTGCATACGTAACTGGTCAGGTACTGAACAGTTACGAATTATCAATATGCTAGTGAAACAAGCGAGTTCAAAGATCTGGAGGGAAGGATATGAGCCAACAGAGCATGGGATTGTATGACCCGCGATTTGAGCACGATAACTGCGGTATCGGTGCAGTGGTCAACATCAAAGGATTGAAAAGTCACGAGACTGTGGCGAACGCATTGAAAATTGTAGAAAACCTGGAACACAGGGCCGGCAAAGACGCCGAAGGTAAGACTGGAGACGGAGTAGGGATCTTATTACAGATTTCCCATAAATTCTTCGCAGAAGCAGTCAAACCTCTCGGCGTCTTTTTGGGTGAAGAGAGAGATTACGGTATCGGAATGTTCTTCTTCCCTCAGGATGAGCTGAAGCGCAACCAGGCTCGGAAGATGTTCGAGATCATCGTAGAAAAAGAGGGCATGGAGTTCTTAGGCTGGAGAGAGGTTCCCACCGTGCCGACCGTACTCGGCACCAAGGCGTTGGAGAAGATGCCCTGTATCATGCAGGGCTTTGTGAAGCGCCCGGCGGATGTGGAAAAGGGACTGGACTTCGATCGGAAGCTCTATGTGGCACGCCGGACCTTCGAGCAGTCCAACGACGATACCTACGTGGTATCCCTTTCCAGCAGAACCATTGTATACAAGGGTATGTTCCTGGTGCATCAGCTTCGCTCCTTCTTCCGGGATCTGCAGGATGTGAATTACGAGTCGGCCATCGCCATCGTACATTCCCGCTTCAGTACCAATACGAACCCCAGCTGGGAGCGGGCGCATCCGAATCGCTTCATCGTACACAACGGTGAGATCAACACCATTCAGGGTAACGCAGATAAGATGCTGGCCCGGGAGGAGACCATGGAGTCCAGCCACTTAAAGAAGGATCTGAACAAGGTGCTTCCGGTGGTGAATGCCTCCGGCTCCGACTCCGCTATGCTGGATAATACCCTGGAGTTCCTGGTTATGAGCGGCATGGATCTTCCTCTGGCCGTCATGATCACGATTCCGGAGCCCTGGGATAACAACAAGGCTATGTCCCAGAAGAAGCGGGATTTCTACCAGTATTATGCTACCATGATGGAGCCCTGGGACGGCCCGGCCTCCATTCTCTTCAGTGACGGCGATGTGATGGGAGCCGTGCTGGATCGCAATGGTCTGCGACCCTCCCGTTACTATATCACGACCGATGATAACCTGATTCTTTCCTCCGAGGTAGGCGTTCTGGATATCGACCCGACCAAGATCGTGGTGAAGGAGAGACTGCACCCGGGCAAGATGCTTCTGGTGGATACCGTGAAGGGACAGGTCATCGACGATGAGCATCTGAAGGAGCGCTATGCCTCCGCCCAGCCCTACGGCGAGTGGCTGGACAGCAATCTGGTATGGCTGAAGGATCTGAAGATTCCGAATGAGCGTGTACCGGAATTCTCTGACGACGAAAGAAGAAGACTGCAGAAATCTTTCGGCTACAACTTCGAGGAATACAGAACATCGATTTTACAGATGGCGCTGAACGGAGCGGAGGGCATCGGAGCGATGGGTATCGACACCCCGCTGGCAGCTCTGTCCGAGAAGCATCCGCCGCTGTTTAACTATTTTAAGCAGCGTTTCGCACAGGTTACGAATCCGCCCATCGACGCCATCCGCGAGGAGATCGTCACCTCCACTACCGTTTACGTAGGTAAGGCAGGAAATGTGCTGGAGGAGACCCCGGAAAACTGCAGACTGCTGCGCATCAACAATCCGATTCTGACGAATACGGATATTCTGAAAATCAAAAATATGAAGGTGCCGGGCTTCAAGGTCGAGGTTCTTCCGATTACCTATTATAAGAATACCAGCCTGAAGAAGGCCATGGAGCGCCTGTATGTAGAGGCTGACCGGGCTTACCGGGACGGTGCCAATATTCTGATTATCTCCGACCGCGGCGTAGATGAGAACCACGTGGCGATTCCGTCGCTGCTGGCGGTATCCGGCCTGAACCAGCATCTGGTTACCACGAAGAAGCGTACCGGTGTGGCACTGATTCTGGAGAGCGGTGAGCCCAGAGAGGTGCATCATTTCGCGACGCTGCTGGGTTATGGCGCCTGTGCCATCAATCCCTATCTGGCGCAGGAGACCATTCGTGAGCTGGTGGCATGTCGGCTGCTGAATAAGGATTATCATGCGGCTGTGGACGATTATAACAGTGCAGTGCTCCACGGCATCGTAAAAATCGCTTCCAAGATGGGTATTTCCACCATTCAGTCCTACCAGGGCTCGAAGATCTTCGAGGCCATCGGTATCGATAAGAAGGTCGTGGATAAATACTTCACGAATACCGTAAGCCGTGTGGGCGGCATCACCCTGGAGGACATCGAGAAGCAGGCAGACGAGCTTCATTCCGCCGCCTTCGATCCGCTGGGACTGAATGTCGATCTGACTCTGGAGAGTGTCGGACGCCACAAGAGCAGAAGCGGCGGAGAGAAGCACCTTTACAACCCGCAGACGATTCATCTTCTGCAGGAGGCCACGAAGCGGGGCGACTACAAGCTGTTTAAGGAATATACGGAGCTGATCAACGGGGAAAATAACCGCGGCTATCTCCGCAGACTGATGGACTTCAACTATCCGAAGAAGGGTGTGCCCATCGAGGAGGTAGAGAGTGTAGATTCCATTGTAACCCGGTTTAAGACAGGAGCGATGTCCTACGGATCCATTTCCCAGGAGGCACATGAGTGTCTGGCCATCGCCATGAATACCCTGCACGGAAAGTCCAACTCCGGTGAGGGCGGTGAGAGTCTGGAGCGTCTGGAAATCGGCCCAGACGGTCTGAACAGATGTTCGGCTATCAAGCAGGTGGCTTCGGGACGTTTCGGTGTAACCTCCCGGTATCTGGTCAGCGCGAAGGAGCTGCAGATCAAGATGGCCCAGGGTGCGAAGCCCGGTGAGGGCGGTCATCTGCCGGGCGGAAAGGTCTATCCGTGGATCGCGAAGACCCGTCACTCTACGCCGGGCGTGAGCCTGATTTCTCCGCCGCCGCATCACGATATCTATTCCATCGAGGATCTGGCGCAGCTGATTTATGACCTGAAGAATTCCAACCGCGACGCGCGGATTTCCGTGAAGCTGGTTTCTGAGGCAGGCGTCGGAACCGTCGCAGCCGGTGTAGCCAAGGCCGGAGCTCAGGTTATCCTGATTTCCGGATACGACGGAGGTACCGGAGCGGCACCCAGAAGCTCCATCCACAATGCAGGACTTCCCTGGGAGCTGGGACTGGCAGAGACCCATCAGACCCTGATTCTGAACGGCCTTCGTGGGCGTGTCCGCATCGAGACAGACGGCAAGCTGATGACAGGTGAGGATGTAGCCATTGCGGCTATGCTGGGAGCCGAGGAGTTCGGCTTCGCCACCGCTCCGCTGGTAACCATGGGCTGTGTCATGATGCGTGTCTGCAACCTGGACACCTGCCCGGTGGGTGTGGCCACCCAGAACCCGGAGTTGAGAAAGCGCTTCCGCGGCAAGCCGGAATATGTCATTAACTTCATGCGGTTCATCGCGCAGGATCTCAGAGAGTACATGGCGCGCCTGGGCGTGCGCAGTGTAGATGAGCTGGTGGGTCGCTCCGACCTTCTGAAGGTTCGCGATGGACTGACCGGCCGTCAGGCTGAGATTGATTTAAGCAACATTCTGAATAACCCCTTTGCGGGCAAGGGTCAGAAGGTGACCTTCGATCCGAAGCAGGTCTACAACTTCGAGCTGGAGAAGACGCTGGATCAGAAGGTACTGTTCAAGCAGCTTCTTCCCGCCCTGGAAAATGGTTCCAAGCGCAGCATCGAGGTGGATGTGAAAAATACGGACCGTGCCTTCGGCACCATGTTCGGTTCCGAGATCACCAAGCGCTATCCGGAAGGCCTGGAGGAGGATACCTTCACCGTGAAATGCAAGGGCGCAGGCGGACAAAGCTTCGGTGCCTTTATCCCGAAGGGTCTGACCCTGGAGCTGGAGGGCGACAGCAACGATTACTTCGGCAAGGGCTTATCCGGCGGCAAGCTGGTAGTCTATCCGCCCAGAGGCGTGCATTACAAGCAGGATGAGAATATCATCATCGGTAATGTAGCGCTCTATGGCGCCACCAGCGGCAAGGCTTACATCAACGGCGTGGCCGGTGAGCGTTTCTGCGTTCGTAATTCCGGTGCGGTAGCGGTCGTCGAGGGCGTGGGTGACCACGGCTGCGAGTACATGACCGGAGGCCGTGTGGCTGTCATCGGCAAGACCGGCAAAAACTTCGCCGCAGGTATGAGCGGCGGCGTGGCCTATGTGCTGGATGAGGACAGAGACCTGTATACAAAGCTGAATAAGGACATGGTTCTGATTCAGGAAGTGACAGATAAATACGACGTGCTGGAACTGAAGGGCATGATCGAGGATCATGTGGCTTATACCAACTCCGAGAAGGGTAAGGAAATCCTGGCAAACTTCGGAGAGTACCTGCCTAAGTTCAAGAAGATCATTCCGCGGGATTACCAGAGAATGCTCATGACCATCGTACAGATGGAGGAGAAGGGCTTAAGCAGCGAGCAGGCACAGATTGAAGCATTTTACGCGAACCAGAAGAAATAAGGAGGGGAGAATCATGGGAAAACCGACAGGATTTATGGAGTATGACCGGGTGAATCCAAAAGCCCAGTCTCCGAAGGAACGTATCAAGCATTTTAATGAATTCCATACCCCTCTTTCCAAAGAGGAGCAGGAGAAGCAGGGAGCACGCTGCATGGCATGCGGCGTCCCCTTCTGCCAGGCCGGTATGATGATCGGCGGCATGGCTTCGGGCTGTCCGCTGCACAATCTGATTCCGGAGTGGAATGATTTACTTTACATGGGCAACTGGGAGCAGGCCTACAAGCGTCTGAAGCGCACCAGCAGCTTCCCGGAGTTCACAGGCCGCGTATGCCCTGCTCTCTGTGAGAAGGCCTGTACCTGCAACCTGAACGGTGAGCCGGTGTCTACGAAGAGCAACGAGCTGGCTATCATTGAAAATGCATACAAGGAAGGCTACGCCGTACCGACGCCGCCGAAGAACCGAACCGGAAAGAAGATTGCCATTATCGGAAGCGGCCCATCCGGACTGGCTGCAGCGGATCAGCTGAACCACAGAGGCCATTCGGTGACGGTCTTTGAGCGCTTTGACCGGGTAGGAGGCCTCTTACGCTACGGAATTCCGAATATGAAGCTGGAGAAGCACATTATCGACCGGAAAATCGACATGATGAAGGCCGAGGGCGTGGAATTTGCAGTGAATACGGATGTAGGAAAAGATAAGAAGGCGGAAGAAATTCTGAAGGAGTATGACCGCGTCATTCTGGCCTGTGGAGCGTCCAATCCCCGTGACATCAAGGTGCCGGGCAGAGAATTGAAGGGAATCTATTTTGCGGTAGACTTCTTAAGAGCCACCACCAAGAGTCTCCTGGATTCCAATTTTGCAGATAAGAAATTCATTTCCACCAAGGGAAAGAATGTCATGGTCATCGGCGGAGGCGACACCGGAAATGACTGCGTGGGAACCTCGATCCGTCTGGGCGCAAAATCCGTCATCCAGCTGGAAATGATGCCGAAGGCTCCGGATACCCGGACTCCGAACAACCCTTGGCCCGAATGGCCGAAGGTCTGCAAGACTGATTACGGCCAGGAAGAAGCCATCGCTCTGTTCGGCTCCGACCCGCGTATCTATACCACCACAGTGAAGGAATTCATCGGCGACAAGGCGGGTAACCTGAAGAAGGCCATCTGCTGCAAGCTGGAGAGCAAAAAGGATGAGAAGACCGGCCGTATGATGATGGTGCCCATCGAGGGCAGCGAGTTCACACTGGATGTGGACGTGGTGCTGATCGCCGCAGGCTTCCTGGGCAGCCAGGACTACGTGACCAAGGCCTTCGGCGTGGAAGTGAATGCACGAACCAACGTGAACACCGCTCCGGGTCAGTACAAGACCAATGTGGATCGGGTCTTTACCGCCGGAGATATGCACAGAGGCCAGTCCCTGGTGGTCTGGGCCATCCGTGAGGGCCGCGAGGCCGCCTGCGCCGTGGATCTGGATCTGATGGGCTATACAAGCCTGCAGGTGCAGTAAATAGTGTAATTTTAGTAACTATTCAGTACAGCCCGAAGCACTAGCTGCTGAGGGCGTATGAACATG
>CAVKIR010000088.1:698-6261 GCA_963656395.1 Prevotella sp. CAG:279 | reverse complement strand
CTGCTGCAGGAAGCCCAGACGCACCACTCTGGAAATCTCCAGAACCAGCTTCTGGTCATCCGGAAGCACATCGCTTCCGATCAGCTTGACGATCTCCATCAGACTGCTCTCCTGGTTCAGAATCACCATCAGACGGTTTCTGCAGTCCATGAAATTCTTCGCTACATGATCCTTATACCAGGGTGCCAGGTCAGACACATACTCACTGTAGCTGGAGAGCCAATGGATAGCCGGGAAATGTCGGGCATAAGCCAGGGACTTATCCAGTCCCCAGAAGCAGCGGACGAAACGCTTGGTATTCTGGGTAACGGGCTCGGAGAAGTCACCGCCCTGCGGGGATACGGCTCCGATGATGGATACGCTGCCCTCTGTACCGTTCAGATTCAGCATCATGCCGGCCCGCTCGTAGAATGCGGACAGACGGGAAGCCAGATATGCCGGGAAGCCTTCCTCGGCGGGCATCTCCTCCAAACGGCCGGACAGCTCTCGCAGAGCCTCTGCCCAACGGGACGTCGAGTCTGCCATGATGGCTACGTCATAGCCCATATCGCGGTAGTACTCCGCCAGGGTTACACCTGTGTAAATACTTGCCTCACGGGCTGCCACCGGCATGTTGGAGGTATTCGCGATCAGAGTTGTACGCTCCATCAGAGGATTGCCGGTCTTCGGGTCAACCAGCTCGGAGAAGTCCTCCAGTACCTGGGTCATCTCGTTGCCGCGCTCGCCGCAGCCGATGTAAATGATGATATCCGCATCGGACCACTTCGCGATCTGGTGCTGGGTCATGGTCTTACCGGTTCCGAATCCACCCGGGATCGCTGCGGTACCGCCCTTCGCGATGGGGAAGAGGGTATCCAGGATACGCTGGCCGGTTACCAGCGGCTTGCTGGCCGGATAACGCTTGGTGGTCGGTCTCGGCACACGAATAGGCCATTTCTGAGTCATGGTCAGCTCTTTCTCGCTGCCGTCGTCCAGCTGGATCACTGCAATGGTGTCAGCGATGGTGTACTGACCGTCCGGCATAACCTTCAGAAGCGTACCGGAGATATCCGGCGGAACCATAACCTTATGGGTAATGGCTTTGGTCTCCGGCACCTCGCAGAGGATGGTGCCGCCGCTGACACGGTCGCCGGCCTTGACTACCATGTGCGCGTCCCAGAGCTTTGTCTTATCCAGAGAGTCTACGACGGTACCGCGGCTGATATAAGCACCGCCGATCTTTGCGATCTCGCTTAAGGGACGCTCGATACCATCGAAAATATTGTGCAGGATTCCGGGAGCCAGATAGACGGAAATCGCATCGCCGGTGGCTTCTACGATCTCACCCGGCTTGATGCCGGTGGTCTCCTCGAATACCTGAATCGTGGTTCTGTCTTTATCCAGACCGATGACCTCGCCTACCAGCTTCTCCTTGCCTACATAGACCATCTCAGCCATCTTAAAGCCTGTGTTGCCTTTGATGTATACAACAGGGCCGTTGATTCCATAGATAACGCCTGTTCTATTCATGGTGTGCTCCTCCTTTTAACTGGAAGCTCTCCTTTGTCTCTGCCAGCTTGCTCTCAAAGGAATTATCGATGAGAATATTTCTGCCCGGCAGCACGGCGCGTGTTCCGCCCAGGAAGGAGTATTCGCTGACCGTCACCGGAGCGCCCACTTCTGTCTCGATGCTGAATTTCTTCTGTGCGTCAGAGGGATCGATGTAAAGGATGATCTCATCTCCGCCCGCAAACTCTTTTGCATCACGCAGCTGCTTCACCAGCATCTGGTGATACTCTCTGGACTCCGCAAAGCGAGCCAGAAGATCCTTCACCTCTACAAAAAGCTTCTCTTTCAACTCATCCTGCTTCTTGCTCAAGGTGCGCTTAATCTCTATCTGTTCTTCGGAGAACTGCTTGTTATTCTCACGTACGAGACGATCGGTCTCCGTCTTAATCTCAAGCTCCTCCTGACGACGCTTTTTCTCCTGATGCTCCTCAAAAATCTTCTGCATGGCATCCTTATATTCGCGGATCACGGCGTCGCTTTTATTTCTCGCCTCTTCCATGGCGTAGGTCGTAAAATGCTGCAGTTTTTCTTCTGTCGTCATAAAGCTTCACCTCCTGTGTTTAACTATAACTTGACTCCGATGGCTTCATTTACATAGGAGGTAATGAAATTCTCTCCTCTGGTGGTGCCATGCCGGTCCGGAATTTCAATGAGAAGCGGCAGACTGCGGCCCTGGCGCGCCTCGGCGATCACTTCCGGGAATTCGCGGCCGAATTTCTCTGTCAGAATCACGACAGCGATGTCCTTATCGGCCAATACGCGATTCAGTTCCGCCTTCAGTTCCTCCTTCTCATGAACGACGGCGCCTTCGATACCTGCCAGGCGCATGCCTGTGCAGGTGTCGACATTGTCGCTTATCAAATACATCTTCATATCGATTCCGCCTTTCGGGTCAGAGATTTACAGCTTACCAAGAATCATGAAGGAGATGATCAGACCATACAGAGCGATACCTTCGGCCATAGCTACGAAAATCATGGACTTACCGAAGATGCTCTGATCCTCGCTGATGGCACCCAGAGCTGCGCTTGCAGAGGATGCTACGGCGATACCGGAACCGATACCGGAAAGGCTGGTAGCCAGTGCTGCTGCGATATAGCCAAGACCGGTAGACATGCCTGCTGCAGTCTCAGCAGTTGCCTCTGCCGCCTGTACATCTCCGCCGTATGCGAGAACAGCTGCCAGAGCCAGAGTGCCGAAGAAGAAGAAGCAATTGCATCCGAGGCTTCTCTTATAACGTCTGCGGGAGGGCTGTCCCAGGAAATAAGCTCCGAACGGAACCATAATGCTTAAAACAAGAGCTGCAACCAGTAATACTTTCACTAACATAGACATTGTAATTTCCTCCTTTAAATACCTTTTGTAATAATTTTTATGATAATTTAAATTATTGCTGTATTTCTATTTTTCCTTCATTTTATAAGGCTTGAAGGCATGTCCCGTTCCCTTGTAGAAACGGCTGAATAACTCGTAGTACTCCAGACGAAGCACCTGGATACCTACAATCAGACCCTCCATCGCGCAGACGAAGGCATTGCCCAGCACGATGACCAGCCAGTTGCCGGTGGCTCCGTTCTCGAAGCCTGCCAGCATCAGAACGACCTCCATCATAGCAGCATGGCTGACTGCGAAAGCTCCGATACGGACGAAGGACAGCGTATTCGAGAAGAAGCTTAAGAGCACCTCAAACATCTCGAAGAAGGTCAGCACCAGATACATGCCTGCACCGCCCTCGAGCTCTGCCTTTTTCTTCTCCATCCAGGCAGTCAGGGGCTCCTTGAAGGCCATAGCCAGCAGCGGCAGTCCCAGCACCAGTACCATGATGATGGTGGCCGGAAGTGTATGTCCGCTCATAAAGAGAATCAGGCTGGCTGCGATAAAGCCGTAGAAGATAAAGCCCGCCACGCCGTTCGTATCAAACCAGGTACCTTCCACATCGTGATTTCGGACTGCTACGATAATATGAAGCACCATAGCCGTCAGAATCAGGAACATACCGAAGACAATCGCTACCACGAAGACGGTATTCATCTGTCCTACGACCGGAAGGGTCATCATCGCTTCCTTCGGCTTCAGCCAACGGGCCTTCAGCACATCCTCGAAGCCGAAGAAGCTGCCGTACATGAAACCGAAGAAGGTAGAGAAGATACCGGCGCTGCCTACGATGGCCGCCAGATCCATGCCCTTCTTCTTATACAGGAGGAAACCACCCAGAAGAAGGAGAAGTCCCTGTCCCACATCGCCGAACATCGCACCGAAGATAAAGGCATAGGTAAGTGCTACGAAGATGGTCGGATCCATCTCATTGTAGGCCGGAAGGCCGTACATCTTCACATACATCTCGAAAGGCCGGAAGGGCTTCGGATTATGAAGCTTCGTCGGCGGCGTACTGAAGATATTGTCGTGGTCATCCTCCACGATCACGAAGGTCTGCTCGTCATCCTCGATCTCTTTTCGGAAGGCATCGGCCTGATTCTCCGGCATCCAGCCGCAGAGAATATAGAAGACATTATCCTTCTCCCGTGTAAGTGCTGCATACTTCCGAATGTTGAAGCTGGCGCTCCGCTTCTTCAGATAGGCGCTTGCCGCCGCCAGCTCGTCGATGCGGTCAGCTACCACTGCGGAAATCTTCTGATCCATATCCGTCAGTTCCTGCTCAAGCCGTGCCAGCTCTTTTTTCAGTTCCTCGTAGGCATGGGTCGGTGTACCCTCGTACTCATCCGGAATGAAGATATGCTCGAAATGCATGGATGCGTATACCGCATCGATCTTATCCGCGAGAGAAGCCGGTACAAAATAAACTCCGTAGACGTACTCCTCATCACTCTTGCATTTATAGAAAATCGTATCCAGCGTGTCGTATACATAGCGGTCGAATTTGTCAAAATACTCTTTGGAAATCCGTCCGAAACGGTATTTCTCGTATTTGAACTTCAGCAGGCTGTGTACATCGAACTGCAGCCCCTGAAAGGGCTCAATGCTGTCCATGGAAGCCTTGCATTTCTCTTTCTTTGCGATAAGCTCCGCCTTCTGCTCCTTTAAGTCCGTCAGGCTCTTCTCCGCTTCCCGCAAAATCTGCTCCGCCTTCTCCACGGTCATATCGGGATATTCCCGATCCGTATGCAGGTCGGCGGGGAGATACTCTGATGCCTGCCGCAGGATATCCTCGTAAGGATTCTTGTCGGTGTAGGCTCTCAGATTCTGTACCGTCTTAAGCTCCGTCAGGGCGTGCTCCAGCTGAATCTCATACTTGGACAGATACTGACCGGCCATGCGTTCAATATCGTTCTTCGGCCCTGTGATGCTTAAGAACTTCATCTTTACAATCACTTGCTACTACCTCCTCTACTGGTTGCTGGCTTCTTTCGACTGCGCTATATAGTTCAGCGTCTCACTGGCCGGGAGTCCGTAGCGGACGCCCTCCAGAACGGTCGTCAGCTTATACAGCTCCTGCTCCTTATCGTACAGGTAACCGGTAATCGCTGCCAGAGAATAGGGATTCTGTCTCTTCTCCTCTGTATAGACCTTCCGCAGAAAACTATGATAGACAGTCTCCAGACCCTGGCTGTCCAGCTTCATAAAACGTTTGCCGTAATAAGTCTTCTGGATAGCCTCCTCCAGAGCTCTTTCATCTGCTGCCGCCACCATGGAGCGGATATCGCTGTCATGGAGCTTATAGGTCACCGGAATCAGAAGTGCATAGGTCGATGCCTCCGACAGCTGGTAATACTTCTTTGCCCGGTAAATCCACATCATATTCAGAAGGTCAATCTGACTGCCCAGGCTTCTGGTAAGAAGCGTCTTCGCCGTTCCCTTCGTCAGCTTGCCGTTCTGCTTCCATATAGTGGAAAAATAATACAGATCCAGTGTCATCTCATAATCAAAGAGACCTGCTACTTCCGCATGCTCCAGCTTCTGAAGAACTTTATAATACTCGGTACCCTTCAGAGCCTCCAGAATCTCCGATGCACTTCCTGCCTCATCCAGCTTCTCCAGCGGTACATCGGTATACTTC
>CAVKIR010000088.1:0-688 GCA_963656395.1 Prevotella sp. CAG:279 | reverse complement strand
GATCATTGCGATATCAAATTTGCTGAAGTAAAGCCTGAGAATCTTCTTCTGATCCTTGTCGCAGAAACGATAAATCTTGGAGAAATCGTAATACAGCGTACCGACCAACAGCTTTTCAATCTGGCCTCTGTGAAGCTCCGTCTCATCATATCCCCGGAACAGGACTCCATAGGCCGGTATCTTTTTCAAATAGGCCACCGCCTGCGGAACACTCTCCATGGCCGCCAGCTTCTCATAATCCGCATCGGACAGAAGCCTGCTGTCCATAGCCCGTATCTTTGTGGCAACGGCACTGTATTTCATCAGCTCGCCCATGCCTATACCCCTATCATCTTCGCGAAAATCTGCGCTGCCAGCTTCACATGATTCTGGCTGTATTCTGCCTCCATGGATGCCAGCTCCCGCTCGGTCTCCTGCTTCATCTTCAGAAGCTCATTCTCTGCGGAAAGCTTCAGTCTCTCATTCAGGCTCTTCAGCTTCTCCTGGGTCTGCGCGTCAATCTCCTTATCAAAGGCCTGCGTCTTCGCCTCATACTCTGCCGCGATCTGCTTCTTCTGCTCTGCTGCCTGATCTTCCAGGGCAACTGCTGCGTCCTCGATCTCAGAAAGCCTGCCAAGCACTGCTTCCATCTGCTCCATGCAAATCCCTCCTGTCTCGTTCTAGTCTTTGAATCGAAATTATACTATAC
>CAVKIR010000087.1:0-6268 GCA_963656395.1 Prevotella sp. CAG:279 | reverse complement strand
CGGCAGGAGACAATTCGACCTGCGGGACACGCGTAGAGATCGGCAATTTCAGCTACATGTATGACGACAAGGACTTTGATGTGCCGACCTACCAGAACCGCAGCTTCTTAAACGTGGTGGCGGGCGATTTTGACGGAGACGGCAAGGAGAGCATCCTGGTCTATACACCGGAGAATCATTATAATGCCAATGATCCGGGCTGCCAGATCCAGGAATGGAACTACAACGACGAAAGTAAGACCCTATCACAGGGTGGCAAGAGCAAGAGCCTGCTGCTGGATTATTACGTGCAGCATGAGTGGACTGACAGCACAAAGAATGATGTCAATGAGAACCTGCAGCTGAAGCTCGGTGTATCCATGGCGGTCGGAGACTTCAACGATGATGGGGTCGACGATCTGGCTGTGCTGTCCTATTGCCATCGTCTGCCGAATGATAAGGCCAAGATCAACTATTATTTCCCGGTGGTAAAAATCGCTTACGGCACCAAGGGTGACACCACCTCCATTGTAACCAAGTCCGCAGCCCAGAGTGAGGAATTCTATACCTCCAAAGGAAAGAGCGGCGGCCGTTATCGCTATGAATTCCCGGTCGGAGCCTCTCTGACCTGCGGAGACCTGGACGGTGACGGAGATGATGATCTGTTCCTGGCAGGCATGCTGGGAAAATTTGGAACCTGGAAAAAGGATGCCACCATGGTCAATGAGACCATTACGATGGATGCCGGTTATGTCTATGTAGGAAAGCTGACGAATACCGGAAAGGGCTTTTCCAAGACCACGAATAAAACCATGGAATCCAACGACTGGACGGACGGCGGTTACCACGATGACGATGATATCTGGCAGAGGCTGGCGGTAGAAGCTGTCGCGATCAACGGCAAGGGACGCGGAGCCAAGGAGCTGGTCTTCCTAAGCGGCACCCTCTATGATGCCAGCAACAACACACCGGCGGCAGTCTATACCGGTGATTATTTCAAGGACTCCGATGACGGTGCCGGCAGCACCACCCGTATATCCAACTGTGACATTCAGTCCATCGCGGTCGGCAACTTCGACGGCAACAGTGCCGGGCGCGAGCAGGTGGTATTCACCATCGCCCTCAAGCACGCCAATAACAATGAGTCTCATCTCGTGAAGGGCTATATGTGCGGCACGAAATATGACGATAAGACGGTAGATGGAACCGTGACCGAATACGGCACCGCAGGCGGTTATACCAGCAATGTGGCGACAGATAGCTATGAAAATACGAATGCAAAGAATTCCGTGAGCTTTCTGGTGGTGGCTGTGGACCGGGATCACGACGGCGTGCTGGCCAAGTACCGTGGTGTCTCCTATGCCTATACGGATCCGGATGTGAAGGCGGTGCTGCAGGCGGCTCCCTACTTTGGTGAGATTATGGATGTAGGCAATAACGAGACGGAATATGTCCTCTCCGAGAGCTACGAGCTGTCGGATTGGGACTCCGACAATGTCTCCTTCAGCGTAGGTTTCTCTACGGAGTTCGACATTTTAAATATTGTGGAGGTATCCATCGAAAGCGGCTATGCCATGGACTGGTCCAAGTCCTTCGAGCGCTCCCTGCACGAGGAATATAGCCAGAGCTTCTCGGCCCAGGCCTATAACAGTGTGGTGGTGAGCCGGACACCGGTCTTCATCTATGAATACGATATTCAGAAAGCGGACGGTACCTGGAATAATAAAACCGTCATGCAGACTGCGATTCCTCAGGGACCGGTCTACGAACAGCTCTCCGTCGACAGCTATAACAGCTTCGTGGATATATATAATAACTACATGGCAGACAGAAAGGATTCTGCTACCTTCCATGAGCTGGTGAAGATTGACGCGGCTGCGAACTGGATGGACGGAAACGAGGGCGATCCCTACCGTTATAACCACGAAAACTGGGATGATATGAGTACGGATTTGCATGCCAAGTCCATCAGTAAATCTGACTTTGCTCTGGGCTATAACGGCACCCTGGATAAGGTATCCTGGACGAAGGAGAATACCACCACAGAGAGTGTGGAGATGTCCCATGGCTTCTTCTTCAATTGCTCGATGAAGGTGGCAGACTACGGCGTTAATACAAGTCTGGAATACAGTGACGGCAAGGGCTCCTCCACCTCCAAGGGTACTGCAGTGGGCGCGAGCTGCAGCGTCACCAGCATCGATAAGCAAAGCCTCGTGGCGGACGGCATCCCGGCCTCTGTCGTGGATTCCTACGGCTTTCACTGGAAGCTGGGACAGTGGCAGCGCCACCTAAGCGGTGAGGATGCGAACCTGACGCCCTTTATCGGCTACAGCATTACAAACCTTACTTCCCCGCCGAGGGCTGTAACGGATTTGCAGGGTGAAATAGAGAAAAACGATACGAATTTTAAACTGACCCTTAGCTGGACGAAGCCGGATGTGGAGAACGGACACCCGGCGATTACCGGCTACTACGTCTACAGCAAGGACGAGGAGGGCAATTATACCAGGGTATCCGACAGGCTCGGGGCGGAGACAACCAGCTATGCCATCGAGAATCTCGAGCAGACCGGCACCTATACCTATGTGGTGACATCGGTCAGTACGGCAGAGGGCAAGGACTGTGAGAGTGTCTGGTCCAACGAGTATAATTATCGCGAGAGCGAGACGCCCTACATCGGCGGCAACGGCAACTGGTGGGTCGGCACGGAGGATACCGGCGTGAAGGCTGCAGGCGATGACGGTAAGGATGGCAAGGACGGCCAGACGCCCTATATCGGTGAAAATGGAAACTGGTGGATCGGCGTAACGGACACCGGCGTGAAGGCTGCCGGTACCGACGGTGCCGACGGAGAAAAGGGTGAGAACGGCGAAGACGGTGAGACACCCTATATCGGTGAGAACGGCAACTGGTGGATTGGCGAGACAGATACCGGGGTCAAGGCAGCGGCAGAAGACGGAGCCGATGGAAAAGACGGAAGCAACGGCATCACGCCGCACCTGAAGATCGGCGATGACGGCTGCTGGTCTGTCTCCTATGATAACGGAGAAACCTGGGAATCTCTGAACGTGAAGGCGGCCGGCGCCCAGGGCGACAAAGGCGACCAGGGTGAACAAGGCGAGAAGGGTGACCAGGGCGAGACCGGCGCCCAAGGCGAAAAAGGTGACCAAGGTGAAAAGGGCGATCAGGGCGAGACCGGTGCCCAAGGCGAAAAAGGTGAGAAAGGCGACAAGGGTGACACCGGTGCCGCAGGCCAGAACGGTGCCGACGGTCAGAATGGTTCGAACGGTCAGAACGGTGCCGACGGTAAGGATGGCATCGATGGAAAGAATGGCGCAGACGGCAAGGACGGAACCGACGGAAAAGACGGTGCGGACGGGCAGGACGGAACAGACGGACGAGGCATCGATGATGCGGCTATCGACGGGGACGGTTATCTGATCCTGACGATGTCCGACGGAACCACCATCAATGCGGGCCTGGTACGGGATACAGCAGTTGTGGCGGAAGAAGCCGAGAATCCCTCTACCCGAACGCTGGCGACCGCAGCAGTGGGGCTCTCCGGCATCTCCCTTCTCTGGAATCTTGCATCGGTGATTCTGCTGCTTCTTAGAAAGAAGAAAGACAGTACATCAGAAAATTAAGATACACGGGAGCATAGAGGCACCTTCCCTGTTACAGTTCAAACAGCAGCCAGACACTTGCTGTCAGGCTGCGTATGAACATGATTTGGGTGTGAGCAGGCTCCTTTTGCGAAGCAAAACTTTAAATGAGCCTGCGAATTGTTACTGGAACGAGGTACGAGTGAACAGTAACGTATTTTTACGAGTTGTTAAGAGGAGAGTATGCATATGGAGAAATTACTGGATCGGATTACCGCTGCGGTATCCGAAGGCTTCGTAAACTGCGGCTATGAGGCCGAATACGGAAAGGTCACCATTTCCAATCGTCCGGATCTGTGTGAATACCAGTGCAACGGCGCGATGGCAGGCGCGAAGAAGTATCACTGTGCGCCCATTCAGATCGCGAATAAGGTGGCGGAAAGCTTACAGGAGCAGCCGCTCTTTTCCGAGGTACAGGCGGTCAATCCGGGCTTCCTGAACCTGAAGCTTGCTCCTGCCTATGTGCAGGCGTATCTGCAGAGTATGGCGGAGGATGAGCGCCTGGGCTGCGAGAAGACAGCAGATCCGAAGACCATCGTCATCGACTACGGCGGACCCAATGTAGCGAAGCCGCTGCATGTGGGACATCTGCGCTCCGCCATCATCGGCGAGAGCGTAAAGCGTCTGGGTCGTTTCGCGGGACACAAGGTGATCGGCGATATCCATCTGGGAGACTGGGGCCTGCAGATGGGACTGATTATCACGGAATTAAAGGAGCGCAAGCCCGATCTGGTATACTTTGATGAGAGTTATACCGGTGAGTATCCGACGGAAGCGCCCTTTACCATTTCCGAGCTGGAGGAGATTTATCCGGCGGCCAGCGCCCGTTCCAAGGTGGACGAGGCCTACAAGGAGCAGGCCATGCAGGCTACCTATCTGGTGCAGCACGGCCACAGAGGCTATCAGGCCATCTTGCGGCATATTTTAAATGTCTCTGTGACAGACTTAAAGCGCAACTATGCGAACCTGAACGTGGAATTTGACCTCTGGAAGGGAGAGTCCGATGCACAGCCCTATATCCCGGACATGGTCGAGAAGCTGAAGAAAGAGGGCTTTGCCTACGAGAGCGAGGGAGCCCTGGTGGTCGACGTCAAGGAGGATACCGATACCAAGGAGGTTCCGCCCTGCATGATCCTGAAGTCTGACGGGGCGTCCCTGTATACCACGACAGACCTGGCAACTCTGGTGGAACGTCGGAAGCTTTTCGATCCGGATGCGGTCATCTATGTGGTGGACAAGCGCCAGGAGATGCATTTCATTCAGGTGTTCCGCTGCGCGAAGAAGACCGGCCTTGTGAAACCGGAGACCGATCTGGAATTCTTAGGCTTCGGTACGATGAACGGCAAGGACGGCAAGCCCTTCAAGACCCGGGAGGGCGGTGTCATGCGTCTGGAGTACCTGATTGCCGACATCAACGAGAAGATGTATCAGAAAATTGCAGAAAATTCAGAGATTTCTGAGGAAGAGGCCCGGGAGACCGCGAAGAAAATCGGCCTGTCAGCCATCAAATACGGTGACCTGTCAAACCAGGCTTCCAAGGATTACGTCTTCGATATCGACCGTTTCACTTCCTTTGAGGGGAATACCGGTCCTTACATTCTGTATACCATCGTGCGCATCAAGTCTATTCTGAATAAATATCAGGCGCAGGGCGGCGATGTGGCGAAGGGAAGCATTCCGGCTGCAGAGACAGAGAGCCAGAAGGCTCTGGAGCTGATGCTGGCTCGGTTCAACGGTGTCCTGGAGAATGCCTTTGACGAACTGGCACCCCACAAGGTATGTGCCTATATCTATGAGCTTGCGAATACGTTCAACAAGTTTTATCACGAAACGAAGATTCTGGGAGAGGAAGATGAGGAAAAACGCGCCGGCCTTGTGGCTGTGCTGCAGCTGACGAAGCGCGTGCTGGAGACCTGCATCGATATGCTGGGCTTCGAAGCACCGGAGCGGATGTAAGGATCACACACAGATCTTGCTTGACAGCAGGATAATTTCCAGATATGATAGGATAACGGTTACTAAATAGAAAATAAAACGGGAGGAATACTTCTATGAAGAAAAAAATGATTGCCGGACTGGCAGTAGCAATGACCCTTTCCATGATGGCAGGCTGCGGTCAGAAGGAGACCACGACGGAGACTGCGACAGATACCGAGACCACGACCGATGCGGATGCTGCGGCAGAAGAGGATACCGATTCTACCTTATCCACACTGGAGGCCTATGACGGAGACGGCTGGTCTGTACAGTATGATTCCAGCATGATTATGGCGAATGCAGCGGATGATGGTTCCGTTACCTTCTCCTTCTATTCGGATGACATCACTCCGGCCGGAACGAATTACATGACCATCAGCAGAAGAACAGGCACAGATTATGAGACTGTTCTGAAGGATATGCAGGAGTCTTACGGTGCAGAGGATGCAGAGATTTCCGAGACCTATTTCGGAGAGGATGCAGAGGGTTACGGCTTCAATAAGACCTTCGAAGCTTCCGAGGGCAGCGGTTTACAGATCGCAGTAGCTTGTACAGCAATTCCGGTGGATTCCGATGTCATTCTGATCGAAAGCTACAGCACCGTAGAGACAGATGAAGAGGTTGGAATGACCATCAGCGCAGCATTTGAG
>CAVKIR010000086.1:2325-6306 GCA_963656395.1 Prevotella sp. CAG:279 | reverse complement strand
GGTCTCTTACACGGGTATCCGGATTTACCTTTGCTGCTTCCAGGATCTTGTTTGCACTTACGCGGCCGATGCCGTATACATAAGTCAGGCCAATCTCCACACGCTTTTCTCTTGGTAAGTCTACACCAGAAATACGAGCCATTTGATTATTCCTCCATTTGATAAAAATTGGGTTCCGGGCGTTTTTTAATAGGTGCCCGATGACACTTTCCTAAATGGGATACGAACATTCGCATCCAGCCGGATAACGATCCGACCTTTCAGATACTCTGCGGTACGCATTTCTCCGTTTTAAGCAATATCATTGTGAATAATCTCCGGCTCACAAATATATATATGAAACGAGATTTATCACAATCTGCGGAATTAACCCTGGCGCTGCTTGTGCTTCGGATTCTCGCAAATTACTCTGATACTACCTTTTCTCTTGATGATTTTGCATTTTTCGCAAATGGGCTTTACAGATGATCTTACTTTCATCGTAAAAATCCTCCTTTCACATCTTTCGTTTCTCTTTGCTCTTTCACAACTGGGTTCTGAAGTGAAAAAGTGCCGAAAAACAAGGCGTTTCTTGTTCCCGATCTCACGGATCCTCCAAAACCCGTTTCTTAAAAACAGGCGCAAAATCCCCGTTGAGATCATACGTCTAGTATGATAACACACGGGGATTCAAAATGCAAGTATTTTTTTATTTCTCCAGCCTGTTCAACCACTGACGGTTACTGTTCACTCGTACCTCGTTCCAGTAACGATTCGCAGGCTCATTTAAATTTTCGCTCCGCAAAAGGAGCCTGCTCACACCCTAATCACGTTCATACGCAGCCTGACAGCAAGTGTCTGGCTGCTGTGTGGACTGTAACCACTGACGGCCCACTTCGATCTGGCGGCGCACCTCGGACGGAGCGGTTCCGCCGAAGGACAACCGGGTGTCTACGCAATGCTTGATGCTGATGTCGCCCAGCAGTTCCTTCGTCACGCGCTTGTCGATGGCCTGCAGATCCGCGTCGGTCAGATCCTCGAAATCGCAGCCCTGATTCTCGCAGGCCTTTACCATACGGCCTACGATGGCATGGGCCTCGCGGAAGGGAATTCCCTGCTTTGCAAAGTGCTCCGCGATATCGGTAGCGTTCAGAAAGCCCTTGCCCAGCTGCTTCTCGATCTGATCCATGCGAAACTCCGTCTTTTCCAGCATCTTCGCAAAGATATCGATGGTCGCCTTCCAGGTATCGATGGCGTCGAAGACACTCTCCTTATCCTCCTGGAAGTCCTTATTGTAGGCCAGGGCAGTTCCCTTCATGACAGTCAGAAGCTGCATCAGGTCGCCGTATACACGGCCTACCTTTCCGCGAATCAGCTCTGCCATATCCGGGTTCTTCTTCTGGGGCATGATGCTGCTTCCGGTGCAGAAGCTGTCGTCGATGGCGATATAGGAGAATTCTGAGGAATTCCACCATGCGAATTCCTCCGCCCAACGGGAGAGATGCATCATGGAGATGGACGCATCGCTTAAGAACTCCAGGCTGTAGTCCCGGTCGCTGACCGTATCCATGGCGTTCTCGGTAGGCGCCTTGAAATGAAGCAGCTCACTGGTCAGATGCCGGTCGATGGGCATAGTAGTTCCGGCCAGGGCGCAGGCACCCAGCGGGTTGTAGTTCAGACGCTCCAGGGTATCACGCAGACGCTCGATATCTCTCTTGAACATCTGGAAATAAGCCATGAAAATAAATCCGATGGTAATCGGCTGCGCATGCTGCAGATGGGTAAAGCCTACGGTAATCTGATCTGCGTACTGCTCAGCCTTCTTAAGAATTACGCTCTCCAGATAGCACAGACTGTCCAGAATTTCATAAATCTCTTTTCTCAGATATAGACGGATATCCACCTGGCACTGATCATTCCGGCTTCTGGAGGTATGCAGCTTCTTACCCACATCACCGATGCGCTCGATGAGCCGGCTCTCGATGCCCATATGAATATCCTCATCCTCTACGGTAAATACGATCTTGCCGTCAGCGATGTTCTTGCGGATCGCCTCCAGGCCTGCGATGATCTGATCCTTTTCCTCTTCGGACACGATGCCCTGCTTACCCAGCATGGTCACATGGGCAATGCTGCCGTCGATGTCCTCGTTATACATTCTCTTATCAAAAAAAATAGATGCATTGTAATTTTTTACAATATCATCCATGTCTTTTTCAAATCGTCCGCCCCACAGACTTGCCATTTGTAATTACTCCTTTATTTATTTTCTTTGTTTGAAAAGGAACCCTCTGCCCGATGCGGATCGCTCCTGTTCGGGTAAAGGGCTCTTTTATGTTTTATAACGCTCTTATTTATCTCTCCAGATAATCCGTCCCTTGGACAGGTCATACGGGGACATCTCGATCGTTACCTTGTCACCCGGCAGGATCCGGATGAAGTTCATGCGGAGCTTTCCGCTGATGTGGGCGAGCACCTGGTGTCCGTTCTCCAGCTCTACCTGAAACATCGCGTTCGGCAGCTTCTCCACTACTGTTCCTTCGATTTCAATTACATCCGCTTTTGACATGTTCTTCCTCCTTTTCGTGAAGCACAATGGCCCGTTTTACGTCAACATCGGTTATCTTCGTCAGGTCCCGGCCTTCGGGTGTCCTGTACATCGGCTGAATATGCTTTATTTTCTTCTTTTTCGGCTTTGCCATGGGACGAAGCCTCCCGTCTGTCAGATATACATATTCGCCTTCTGTTCTTAGTATGATATATAATTTACCTTTATCATGTCCGGCCTTCGATCTGGCGAACATTCCAGTTTCCACTCTTTCCATATAGAATACCCGCAGACCTACAGAGTCAGTGTAAGGATTTCCGGCTCGCCGTCGGTAATCAGAATGGTATTCTCGTAATGAGCGGAAAGGGATCCGTCATCGGTAACTACGGTCCAGTCGTCATCCAGCCAGCATACTTCCCAGGTTCCGGCATTGATCATGGGCTCTACGGCCAGGGTCATGCCCGGTACCAGTTTAATGCCTCTGCGGCGCTGACGGAAATTCGGAATCTGCGGATCCTCATGGAGGTGCGTTCCGATTCCATGACCCACCAGATCGCGAACTACGCCGTAACCGAACTGATCGACGTAATCGTTGATCGCAGCGGAAATCTGATGCAGATGATTTCCGGCCTTCGCCATCTTAATGCCCTCAAAGAAGCTCTGCTTTGTCACGTCCATCAGCTTCTGCGCTTCCGGGCTTACCTTGCCGACTGCATGGGTTCTCGCAGCGTCGGAATGATAGCCCTTATAAATCAGTCCCGCATCCAGGCTGACGATATCGCCCTCCTGAAGAATATGCTCTGCATGGGGAATTCCATGTACGACCTCATCGTTTACAGATACGCAGATCGAAGCCGGATATCCATTATAGTTCAGGAAGTTCGGGATGCATCCTCTCTCCCGGATCAGCTTCTCACCCAGGCGATCGATATCCAGTGTAGAGATGCCCGGCTTTACAAATGCTGCAAGCTCATCGTGAACCTCTTCCAGCAGCTTGCCTGCTGTGCGCATCAATTCGATTTCTCTGGCAGATTTAATTGTAACCGACATAATTACGCTCCTAAGATCTTTACAATGGCGTCAAACACGTCTTCCATACTCTGAGTTCCGTCCACCTCGGCAAGCTTACCCTGCCCGGTGTAATACTCGATCAGCGGCTGTGTCTGATTGTGATATACGTTCAGGCGGTTCTTCACTGTCTCCGGCTTGTCGTCGTCACGCAGAACCAGCTTCTCGCCGCAGCGATCGCAGATGCCCTCGACCTTAGTCGGAGCATAGACAATATGATAAGTGGAGCCACAGCCTAAGCAGGCTCTCCGGCCGCCCATGCGGTTGATGATATTCTCATCCGGTACCTCCACGTTGATTGCGTAGTCAATGGTCTCGCCCTTCTTCGCCAGCGCCTCGGTCAGTGCCTCTGCCTGGGGAATAGTGCGGGGGAAACCGTCCAGCAC
>CAVKIR010000086.1:0-2265 GCA_963656395.1 Prevotella sp. CAG:279 | reverse complement strand
GCACGTAGCCGTCCTTGCAGTCCGGATTCTGAAAACGATCCATGATAAGCTCCAGTGTCAGCTCATCCGGTACCAGCTGTCCCTGATCCATATAGGACTTTGCTTTCTTGCCCAGCTCTGTGCCTTCCTTTATATTTGCTCTGAAAATATCGCCCGTGGAAATGTGCGGGATCTGATATTTGTCAGCTATTTTCTTCGCCTGTGTGCCTTTTCCGGCGCCCGGTGCTCCTAACATGATGATTTTCATAATGTTACTCCTCCTGTGGAATCTGTTTTTCCAAATATCGCCGTAAAACCTCCGAAAGCCTGTACGGAAACGGATCCCGCACAGGCCGGAAGTTTGTTATTAGTCGTTCAAAAAGCCCTTGTAGTAACGTACTGCCATCTGCGATTCGATCTGCTTGATGGTCTCCAGAACAACACCTACCACGATGATGATGGATGTTCCTCCGAAGGATACACTCGCTCCGAATACGCCGTTAAAGAAGATCGGTACGACACATACGATAATCAGGCCGATTGCACCGACAAAAATGATGTAATTCAGAATTCTTGTCAGGTAGTCTGAAGTAGGCCGACCCGGACGGATACCTGGGATAAAGCCGCCCTGCTTCTTCATATTATCCGCAATCTCCAACGGGTTGAAGGTAATGGATGTATAGAAGTAAGCAAAGAAAACTACCAGGACAATATACAGCAGCAGGCCCAGGGAATAGATGGGCTGCTCAGGATTACACCAGCTGCTGGAGCTTAAGCCGGTGATAATCTTGCCGCCGATTCCGTTTCCTGCACTCTTGCCCATGAGAGCAAGAATAATGCCCGGAAATGACATCAGGGAAGATGCGAAGATGACCGGAATAACTCCTGCGGTATTGACCTTCATCGGAATGTTGGTGCTCTGTCCGCCAATCACCTTTCTGCCCTGCAGCTTCTTACTGTACTGAACGGGGATTCTGCGCTCTCCGTCCTGAAGAATGATAACGAATACGACTGTTACAACGATGACAGCTGCGATGATCACGGCTGACAGCACCGCCATAGCCACACTCTTGCCGCTCATGAACTTTGTATACAATGTCACAAAGTCATCCGGCATACGGGAAACGATGTTAATCAAAAGTACGATAGAGATACCGTTGCCTACACCGTTCTGGTTGATTCGTTCGCCGACCCACATCAGGAAGGCGGAACCGGCTGTCAGAGCCACCACGACGATCGCCATATTGTACCAGGTCGCGTTCTCCAGAAGTCCCTGATTACCAAAACCTACGGTCATGGCAATTCCCTCGATGAGAGCCAGCGCTACGGTAACGTAACGGGTGATATTCTGGAGCTTCTTCCGTCCGTCCTCACCATCCTTCTGCATTTCCTCAAGCTTCGGAATTGCGATGGTAAGGAGCTGGATGATAATGGAAGATGTAATGTACGGGTTGATACCTAACGCAAAAATGGACATGCTGGCCAGGGAGCCGCCGGTGAAAGCATCCAGAAGATTGAATGCATCACCGGTCTGCGCTGCAAGCCAGTTCGCAAAAAAGGTGCGATTCACGCCCGGAACCGGCAGCTGAGAGCCCAGTCTGACGACTACAAGCATCAGAAAGGTATAGATCAGCTTCTGCCGGATATCCTTGATCTTAAATGCGTTCTGTAATGTTTTGAACATTAGATCACCTCTGCTTTTCCACCAAGAGCCTCAATCTTTGCTTTTGCACCCTCGGAGAAAGCATTTGCCTGTACTGTAAGCTTCTTTGTAAGCTCACCATTTCCAAGGATCTTAACGCCATCCTTCGGATTCTTAATGATTCCCTGCTCGAGCAGAGTCTCTACAGATACAACTGCGTCGTTCTCGAATACTTCCAGAGCGCTTACATTGATTCCAACGATAACCTTGGAATTTCTGTTTGTAAAGCCTCGCTTCGGAAGTCTTCTGTATAACGGCATCTGACCGCCCTCAAAGCCCGGTCTCGGTGCTCCGGAACGAGCCTTCTGACCCTTATGTCCCTTACCGGCTGTCTTACCGTTTCCTGAACCGTGTCCACGACCTCTGCGGAAGTTTCCGCTCTGCTTGGAACCTTCTGCGTACTGTAAAGTTGATAAGTCCATTGTGACACCTCCTATTCCGTTCTTATAATTAAATCTCTTCTACCTTTACCAGATGTCTTACATGCCAGATCATTCCTCTGACTGCCTCGTTATCCGGCATCTCAACTGTCTTGTTTACCTTACGAAGGCCAAGTGCCTCTACAGTTGCGCGCTGCTTCGGGA
>CAVKIR010000085.1:0-6309 GCA_963656395.1 Prevotella sp. CAG:279 | reverse complement strand
ATCTGGTGGTCACGGGAGGAGAACAGCAGCACGCCCGGGAACTTAATGAGGCCGTTGTTCAGGGCAGTGATGGACTCCATGTCCAGGTGGTCTGTCGGCTCGTCGAGAATCAGCACGTTGGCGCCGGAAATCATCAGCTTGGACAGCATACAGCGGACCTTCTCGCCTCCGGACAGAACCTTGACCTTCTTCACGCCGTCCTCACCTGCGAAGAGCATACGGCCCAGGAAGCCGCGGACATAGGTGGCGTCCTTGATTTCGGAATACTGGGTCAGCCAGTCCACGATGGTGTCGTCATTGTCGAACTCCTTGGTATTGTCCTTGGGGAAATAGGACTGGCTGGTGGTGATACCCCATTTATAAGTACCCTCGTCCGGCTCCATCTCGCCTGCCAGAATCTTGAACAGGGTCGTCTTGGCAAACTCATTGCCGCCTACGAAAGCGACTTTATCGTCGTGACCCAGGATAAAGGAGATATTGTCCAGAACCTTCACGCCGTCGATGGTCTTGGACAGGCCCTCCACGGTCAGCACCTCATTTCCAATCTCGCGGTTGGGACGGAAATCGATGTACGGATACTTGCGGCTGGAGGGACGAATCTCGTCCAGCTCGATTTTCTCCAGGGCCTTCTTACGGGAGGTAGCCTGCTTGGACTTGGAAGCATTGGCGGAGAAACGGGAGATGAATTCCTGCAGCTCCTTGATTTTCTCTTCCTTCTTTTTGTTGGCCTCCTTCATCTGGCGGATCAGCAGCTGGCTGGACTCGTACCAGAAGTCGTAGTTGCCGGCGTAGAGCTGAATCTTGCCATAGTCGATGTCGGCGATGTGGGTGCAGACCTTATTCAGGAAATAACGGTCATGGGAAACCACGATGACGGTGTTCGGGAAATTGATCAGGAACTCCTCCAGCCATGCGATGGCGTCCAGATCCAGGTGGTTGGTCGGCTCGTCGAGAAGCAGGATATCCGGGTTGCCAAACAGGGCCTGCGCCAGCAGAACCTTGACCTTCTGTGCGCCCAGCAGATCCTTCATCAGGCTGTAATGCAGATCCGGCTCGATGCCCAGACCATTTAACAGGGTAGCGGCGTCAGACTCGGCCTCCCAGCCGTCCATGTCCGCGAATTCCGCTTCCAGCTCGCTGGCCCGGATGCCGTCCTCGTCGGTAAAGTCCTCTTTCGCGTAGATGGCTTCCTTCTCCTTCATAATCTCATAGAGACGGGCATTTCCCATAATAACGGTATCCAGAACCGGATACTCGTCGTACTGGAAATGGTCCTGCTTCAGGAAGGAGAGACGCTGGCCCGGTGTGATGACCACTTCGCCATTGGTGGAATCCAGCTCGCCGGAGAGAATCTTTAAGAAGGTAGATTTTCCCGCGCCGTTGGCTCCGATAAGGCCGTAGCAGTTGCCCTCGGTAAATTTGATATTGACATCCTCGAATAAGGCTTTCTTTCCTATTCTAAGTGTTACGTTATTTGCACTGATCATGTTTGACTCCTTATGACTTGGTAAATACGGTGTGTTAGACAATCATCTCTATTCTACAGAAAAAACAGGATTTTGCAAGCCCTTTTCTGCTACAATTTTGGTTACAGTGTCAAAAGTCTGAGTCCACGACATGCTTGCATGTCGGTGGAGGAATGACTTTATGACACGCACTTCAATGAGGATGTAGTGGGGCGAAAGCCCCGCGAGAATCCGAATTGAAGTAGAATTGTGGGAGTGCGAAGCACGGAACAATTCGTGTAACCAAAAGTTCGGGTGTTTTGACACCCGAACCAATTTTCATAACTATTCAAGGTGTTGAGCGAAAAACGATATTTTCCGGCTGGCAGACTTGAGCAGCCGAAGAAAAGACGATATACTATAGGAAACCACAGTGTGAAAACACGGAAGAAGGGAGCAGCATATGAGACAGACATTTACACTGGCAAATGGCGTGGAAATTCCTGCGGTAGGCTTCGGTACCTATAAAGCGGCGAATGACAACGACGAAGCCATCATCAGCGAGGCGATCCGACAGGGCTACCGGCATCTGGACACGGCCGCATTCTATTTTAATGAGGAAGCAGTGGGAAAGGCTGTGAAGAAGAGCGGCATTCCCAGAGAAGAATTTTTCCTGACCTCCAAGGTCTGGCGAGACCGGCTGGGTTATGATTCCACGACTCATGAATTTGAAGAATCGTGTAAGAAACTGGGAACCGACTATCTGGATCTGTACCTGATTCACTGGCCGAGACCGGCGGATTTGTCGGCGGAGTGGAAAGATCCGGACGTGGAGACCTGGAAGGCCCTGGAGGACCTCTACAAGTCCAAAAAGGTCCGGGCCATTGGCGTCAGCAATTTCCTGCCTCATCACCTGAATAATCTGATGGAGCGCACCGGCATCATCCCCATGATCAATCAGTTGGAGTTCCATCCGGGCTACATGCAGAAGGCCGCGGTGGATTTCTGTCAGCGTCTGGGCATTCAGGTGGAGGCCTGGAGCCCCATCGGCCGGGCCAGAGTGCTGCAGGAGCCGCTTCTTATCGAACTGGCAGAGAAGTATCAGGTATCCGTGGCGCAGATCTGCATCCGTTTCGCCCTTCAGTGCGGCGTGCTGCCTCTGCCGAAGTCCTCGGCTCCGGAGCGTATGAGTCAGAACCTGGACGTATTCGGCTTCAACATCGAGGACGATGACATGCATAGGTTGATGACACTGCCCCAGATCGGCTGGTCCGGGGAGCATCCGGATCGGGAACGGGTGCAGCTTTAATGGGAATTGTCAGAGAAAACTTGTCTGAATTGTTATGATTATTATGCAAATATTATGATTCTAAACAATTTCTAAAATATTAGCACTCGCGCTTGACGAGTGCTAACAGATGTGCTATAACATAATCAGAGCAAGGGAGAAGAAAAAAATATGAAAAAGCCCTTGCGGAACCTCCAGCAAAACTGAAGGAAAACCATTAGAATATCAGGAGGAATGAATTATGTTAGTACCGAGTATCTTTGGAGAGAGTTTATTAGATGATTTTGTAAATGATTTTGCATTTCCGTACACGACAGGAAGAAAGGTTTACGGCAAGGAGGCTGCAGCTTTGATGCGTACCGATGTCAAGGAGACGGCCACCGGCTACGAGCTGGAGATTGAGCTTCCGGGCGTCAAGAAAGAGGATGTGAAGGCTGAACTGAAGGATGGCTACATGACCATCACCGCTTCCACCGAGAGCAAGAAGGAGGAGAAGCAGGACGGCAAGTACATCCGCAAGGAACGCTACAGCGGAACCACCAGCCGGAGCTTCTATGTGGGCGAGGACATCACCCAGGAGGACATCAAGGCCAAATTTGAAAATGGCGTACTGAAGGTGCTGGTTCCGAAGAAAGAGGAGCAGCCGAAGGTAGAAAAGAAGAGCTATATCGATATTGAAGGCTAAGCAAAGGCCTTTTCGACAGGCAAAAGATCACAGGGGATGCGGCTTAGCTGCATCCCCGTTTTGCAGAATTGACTTGTTATGCAAGCAGGAGGTGAGCGTGCATTATGAAACGGGATTATTACGATGTGCTCGGCATTGGAAAGCAGGCAGATGAGAAAGAGATAAAGCGTGCTTACCGAAAGCTGGCAAAGAGATACCATCCGGACACGAATCCGGGGGACAAAGAGGCCGAGCAGAAGTTTAAAGAGGTCACAGAGGCCTACAACGTGTTGAGCGACAAAGAGAAGAAGAAATTATACGACCAGTTTGGATTTGCAGCCTTCGACGAGGCGAGCAATGCAAGAACGGACGCAGGCGGCGGCTACCAGGAGTTTCATTTCGAGGGCGGCAATATGGACGATATGTTCGGAGACATCTTCGGAGACATGTTTCATGGCGGCTTTGGCAGTTGGAAGGGCTATCGGCAGCAGGCGTCCTACAAGGGCGAGGATTTACACGCTGACATCACGGTCGGTTTCGATGAGGCGGCCTTCGGGTGCGAGAAAATGATTCACATGCAGGCGGCAGACGGCACCGGCGGCGTCCAGTCCTTAAGTGTCCACATCCCGGCGGGCATCGACGACGGCAAGAGTGTACGGCTCCGCGGCAAGGGACATCCGGGCTTCGGAGGCGGCGAAAACGGCGATTTGCTGCTGAAGGTGCATATCGCGCCGAAAGCGGGCTACGAGCGGAAGGGCATGGACGTGTATACCATGGCCGAGATCCCATTTACCACAGCGGTCTTCGGCGGCGAAGCCAGCTTCCCGACCCTCTACGGCAATGTGGTCTGCAAGGTTCCGGCGGGCACCCAGTCCGGTCAGAAGATAAGGCTTCGCGGCAAGGGCATCGTCTCCATGAAGGATGCGAAGGTTCACGGCGACCAGTATGTGACCATTCAGATACAGGTTCCGACCACACTGACAGCCGAGCAGCGGCAGAAGCTGCATGAATTCGAGGCTTCTATGAAAAAGAGCGGTTGGCATGCGGCGTAAATAAAAAGAGTGGAAATAACGGGTGTTTTGGCTTTCAAAAAGCTGAAATGCCCATTATTTTTGATGAAATGTAAACTGCAGAATAAAAATCTGTTGACAATCCCTACTTTTTCTTGCAAATCCACAGACGTTATTATACAATTAGAAGCAGTGTCACGGCAGACGCGCAGCCGGGAACTTATGGCAGCGAAGCGGAAAAGCAGATTTTATAAATGTAAAATTCTGGGAACAGAGGGAGCTCCGGTGAGTTTTGCAGAATGGGTTGAAAATATGGATAAAGAAGAAACGATGATCAAAGCCAGGGATTTGATTTATGAATATAGAAAATACGACGAGGAAGGCCGGGAACGGGAGCTGATTAAGGCGGTGAACGGCGTGGATTTCGAGATCGAGAAGGGTGATTTCGTGGCGATTCTGGGACACAATGGTTCCGGAAAATCCACTCTGGCCAAGCACATCAATGCCTTGCTCGTTCCCAGCGAGGGAACCCTCTGGGTGGACGGCATCGATACGAAGGATGAGGAGCGAGTCTGGGACGTGCGTCAGAGTGCCGGCATGGTATTTCAGAATCCGGACAACCAGATCATCGGTACCATCGTGGAAGAGGACGTGGGCTTCGGTCCGGAAAATATGGGTGTGCCCACCGAAGAGATCTGGGAGCGGGTAGAAGAGAGCCTGAAGGCGGTCGGCATGCTGAAATATCGCCATCATTCTCCGAACAAGCTGTCCGGCGGTCAGAAGCAGAGGGTGGCCATCGCGGGCGTGGTAGCTATGCATCCCAAGTGCATCGTGCTGGATGAGCCCACCGCCATGCTGGATCCCAATGGCCGGAAGGAAGTGATTCGTACCGTCCGGGCGCTGAACGAGGTGGAGGAAATCACGGTCATTCTCATTACCCATTATATGGAAGAAGTCATTTACGCGGACAAGGTCATCGTCATGGATGATGGGAAGATTGTCATGACCGGAACACCGAAGGAGATCTTTTCTCAGGTAGAGACTCTGAAATCTTACCGCCTGGACGTGCCCCAGGCCACGATGCTTGCCTGGGAGCTTAACAAAGCGGGTCTGGACCTGCCTGACGGTATTCTGACAAGAGAGGAACTGGTAGAAGCCTTATGTCACTTAGATTAGAGCACGTACAATATACCTACAGTCCTTCCACAGCCTATGAAATCCATGCGCTGAAGGACGTGAATCTGGAGATTCCCGATGGTCAGTTCATCGGCCTTATCGGCCACACCGGATCGGGAAAATCTACGCTGGTGCAGCATTTGAACGGCCTGGTAAAGGCCACCTCCGGCCATATCTATTTTAACGGTGAAGATATTTACGCGGAAGGCTATGATATGCGCAAGCTACGCAGCAAGGTGGGACTGGTATTCCAGTACCCGGAGCATCAGCTTTTTGAAGTGGATGTCTTAAGCGATATCTGCTTCGGCCCAAAGAACCAGGGACTTTCAAAGGAAGAGGCAGAGACCCGAGCCAGAGAGGCCATGCGGATGGTAGGCCTTTCCGAGGAATATGAGAAGCAGTCGCCCTTTGAGCTCTCCGGCGGTCAGAAGCGCCGTGTAGCTATCGCGGGCGTTCTGGCGATGGAGCCGGAGATCCTGATTCTGGATGAGCCCACGGCGGGCCTTGACCCCCAGGGGCGGGATGAGATTCTGGATCAGATAAGCAGACTTCATAAGGAACGGGGCATCACCATTGTGCTGGTTTCCCACAGTATGGAGGACGTGGCCAAATACGTAGAGCGCATCATTGTCATGAATCAGGGGCAGGTGCTGCACGACGGAGCCCCAAGAGAGGTCTTTCGTCATTATAAAGAGCTGGAGAGTGTCGGTCTGGCCGCGCCCCAGG
>CAVKIR010000084.1:0-6316 GCA_963656395.1 Prevotella sp. CAG:279 | reverse complement strand
TCCCACCGGTGTGATGCGGCTGTCGCCCTTCGCTGCCAGGCGGGCTCCCTTCTTCTCCGAATCCAGGTACATGCTGCGAAACTTATACATACGGAACTCTCTTCCGTCCCGGGTCAGGCGCTCCTGCTCATAAAAGACGGGGCCTCCGTCGCAGAGCTTGATGGCGATGGCGATCACCAGCATAAAGGGCGAGGCCAGGATGAGGCCTATCGCAGACAGGATGATGTCCATCGTCCGCTTCAGGAAGCGCTGATCGATGGGAAGTCCGTAGTTTCGCGATAGGAGCAGGGGCGTGTCGAAGAGATGGATATCGTCGGCGCCCCGGAAGAGGATATCGGAGATCTTCGGCGTCACATAGGTACGGATCGAATGCCGGTAGCAATGCTTCAGGATCCGATTGCGCTTCGCGGCGGGCAGGTCTGCCAGCACGACGGCGGAGTAGCGGTCGATCTCGGCATAGAGCTTCTCTTCCTCCGTATAGCAGCTGACGGAGCCGCAGATGTCGTACTTGTCACTGCGGGCATTGATCTTCTCTATCAGTCCGTGGGGCGAATATTCCCCATAGATCACCAGCATCTGCCGGGGCGGATACATCCGCGCGTAGAACTTCCGCACCAGGTAGGTCCAGGGAATGATGAAGGCGATCTCGACGGCGGCGACCCAGAGCAGAGGCACGGGCGTCAGGTAGTCATTGGCCACCAGACAGACCTCGAGATAGGCTGTCACGGTACCGCAGAAGATAGCCAGTATATTCGATAAGATGATATCCTGAATCCGCATATAGCCGATCTTATAGCCGCCGAAGGTATTCGTGAAGAAGAACAGGATCAACACGTAGAAGCCGATCGCCGCCCAGTTTCCTCTGCGATAATACTGCCGCTCCAGTATCGGGATATATTCCATGTACCAGATATAGGCGAAGGCCGCGGCCTCCACCGCGATGGTGGCCAGGTTCGCGAAGAGGTTCAGGAAATGCTTGTATAATTCTCTTTTTCTTACTCTCATGATAAATGGATATTTCTGAATCGATACATTTTTAACATCATGCTATAGGATAGCATATCGGTTTCGGATTGTAAAGTGTCAGATTTTTCCAATTCAGTGAGGCCTACTCTCCTTTTCGGTATCGGTTCAGTCCCTCGGCCAGCTCCTTCACATCCCGGATGATATCATCGAAGGCGCCCGCCTCGTAGAGGTTGATGAGGATGAGACCCACGGGAACCGCGATGATCATGGCGATGATGCCGCCGATCTTATAGCCGATGTACATGCATACGATGGTGGCCATGGGATTCAGGCCGATGGTGTCGCCCACGATCTTCGGCTGGATCACCTGACGCACCAGCTGGCTCACCAGATAGATGACCACCAGACCCACGGCGAACCGATAATCGCCGCTTAAGACCTTTAAGACCGCCCAGGGAATCAGCGCCGTGCCGGTGCCGAAGAAGGGCAGAAAGTCCAGAAATGCGATAAGCAGAGCCCAGAGAATCGCATATTTGATATGCAGGATCAGGAAGCCCACCAGCAGGATCACGGCCACGACGCCCATGATCTTAAACTGTGCCTTGAAGTAACCGCCCACGGCCTTCCGGAATTTCCCTGTGATGAAGCCCCATTTGGAGCGCAGCTCCTCCGGCAGATGCTCCCGGCACCACTCGATGATTTTCTCCCGCTCCGCGATCAGAAAATACGCAGACAGGATGGTGAAAATCACATTTACCAGGATATTCGGGATATTCTTCGCGATATTGCCCGCCGCTGTGACGGTCGGCACACCGATGGTGCTGATAAGCTGTCCCAGGGATTCGGTCAGGCTGTTCACCGTCATGGCAAGCTTCTCCACCAGCTCCGGCGGAATCTTATCCGAGAGACCGGAGAGATTCGTCCCGGTGACCTCCAGGTCGCCCAGCAAAGAGTTATAGAGCTCCGGCAGGATACCGATGAAGCCGTAGATCTCCCGCACCAGCCAGGAGAGAAGTCCGTAGCCGCCCAGCACGATGAGAGCGATGGTTCCGAGGATGATGACGACGGAGCTGTGCTTTCGCACGATTTTCAGGCGCTTCTCCATGAACCGCACCAGCGGGTTCGCGATGAGGGCTATGATCCAGCCCACCACGAAGGGCATGAAGAAGACCAGAATACGGGGAACGAAAAGACAAACCAGCACCACCCCCACAAGAAACAATACGATATTCACGACATTTCTTAAGTACTTTTTGTCCATATGCTTACCTCTTTTCTCGAATCCGCTATGAATGCTCTGCCTCTTCCGAAGCCTCCTCGCTCTCCGGCCGAATGAGCGTCTCGATCAGGCTCCAGATCTCGTCCCGTCCCTGCTTTGTCTCTGCAGAAAATGGAAGAATCTGGGTGCCCGGCTTTACCTTCAGGCCGGTACGGATGAGCTTCAGCTGCTTGTCTATCTGGCTTCTCTTGATCTTATCGAGCTTCGTGGCGATGATGATGGGGTCGTAGCCGTTCCAGACGATCCACTCGTACATGCGCTTGTCATTCTCCGAGGGCTCGTGGCGGATATCGATCAGCAGAAAGACAGCCTTCAGCTGCTTCGATCCGTGCAGGTAGCGCTCGATGAGCTTCCCCCATTTCTCGCGGATCTCGGCGGTGACCTTTGCATAGCCGTAGCCCGGCAGATCCACCAGATACAGCTCCTGGTTCACGTTATAGAAGTTGATGGTCTGGGTCTTTCCCGGCTGCGCCGAGGTCCGGGCCAGAGACTTGCGGTTTAAGAGTCCGTTGATCAGGGAGGATTTCCCCACGTTGGACTTGCCCGCGAAGGCGATCTCCGGAAGTTCATTGTCCGGGAGACGGCTGGTGATGCCGCAGACCGTCTCCAGATTCACATTTTTTATAATCATGGTTCTCTCCCTATGCTTCCTTTTTGAAAGCGATTCTCAATACATCCTCCATCTGCTCCGCATAGACGATCTCCAGCCCCTTCTTGATCTCGGCGGAGATCTCCTCTACATCCCGCTGATTCTTCTGCGGCACGATGACGGTTCGGATGCCGGCATTCTTCGCAGCCAGCAGCTTTTCCTTCAGACCGCCGATGGGAAGCACCCGTCCCCGCAGGGTGATTTCGCCGGTCATAGCTACGTGGGCATAGACCGGAATGCCGGTGATGGCGGAGAGCATCGCCGTCGCCATGGTGATGCCGGCGGATGGTCCGTCCTTCGGTACTGCCCCCTCGGGAATGTGGATATGGATATCATGCTCCCCGAAGAAGGCTTTGTCAATCCCGTAGCGGTCGCTGACGGAGCGGATATAGCTTAAGCCCGTCCGGGCGGATTCCTTCATCACGTCGCCCAGCTGACCGGTCAGTGCGATCTCGCCCTTGCCCGGCATGACATTGACCTCGATCTGCAGGGTATCGCCGCCCACGCTGGTCCAGGCAAGGCCGCGGACGATACCGATCTCATCGGTCTCATTTGCCATATCATAATGATAGCGGGGCTTGCCGAGATACCGCTCCAGGTTGCTCTCGGTAAGCTTCACGCAGCCCTTCTTCTGCTCCAGAATCTCTCTGGCTGCCTTCCGACAGACCTCGCCCAGCTTTCGCTCCAGCTGGCGCACTCCGGCCTCCCGGGTATAGCTGTGAATGAGCTCCTCCAGAGCCTTCGGGCTGATGGTAAGCTGACCCTCCTTAAGGCCGTTCTTCTCCATCTGCCTGCTGATCAGATGCTCTCTTGCGATATGGACCTTTTCATTTTCCGTATAGCTGCTGACCTCGATGAGCTCCATACGATCCAGAAGGGGACGCGGGATGGTCTGCACATCGTTCGCCGTGGCAACAAAGAGTACCTCGGAGAGATCCATGGGGATCTCCACGTAGTGATCCTGGAAACGGCTGTTCTGCTCACTGTCCAGCACCTCCAGAAGGGCCGAGGAGGTATCTCCCTTGTAATCGCTGCTGACCTTGTCGATCTCATCGAGCAGCATCAGGGGATTCTTCACGCCCGCCTGCTTCATGCCTGTGGCGATTCGCCCCGGCATGGCGCCCACATAGGTTCTGCGATGACCGCGGATCTCCGCCTCATCCCGAACGCCGCCCAGGGAGATGCGGACATACTTCTTATTCAATGCCCTGGCGATCGATCGGGCGATGGAGGTCTTGCCGGTGCCGGGCGGTCCCACCAGACAGAGGATGGGACTGCTGCCCTTCTTCGTCAGGATCCGCACAGCAAGGAATTCCAGCACGCGCTCTTTGACCTTTTCCATGCCGTAATGATCGGCATTCAGGATCTCCTCGGCATGCTTCAGATCGTGGCTGTCCCGGGAGGCCTTATCCCAGGGAAGCTCCAGCATGGTCTCGATATAGCCCCGGAGCACCGCGCTCTCGGAGGAGTTCATCCCTATGTTCCGGAAGCGGGAGATCTCTTTGCAGAGCTTCTCCTTCACCTCCTTGGAGGCCTTCAGCTTCTTCACTTCCTCTGTGAAATGATCGGCGTCGCTTAGGGTGTTATCCTCGCCTAACTCCTCCCGGATCACCTTCAGCTCCTCCCGCAGGAGGTATTCCCGCTGGTTCTTGTCCACGCGCACCTTTACCTTCTGCTGCAGCTCCTTTCGGAAGCGCAGAATCTCGACCTCCCGGTTCATCAGAAGGCAGAGCAGCTCGTAGCGGTCTGAGAGATTCACGGCCTCCAGGAGCTTCTGCTTGTCCTCGTAGTACAGGGGCAGGTTGATGATCACCTGGCTTATCAGCTTCTCCAGGTCGTGCTCCTCCAGGATCTGGCGCTCGGCCTCCTTACTGATCTTGCCATTCTCCCGGCAGTAGATACTGAAGGTCTCCGCCAGGTTCCGGGTCATGGCCTCTCTCGCAGTCTCCGGAAGGGAGGCCAGCTCTGTGTCCTTCTCGAAGCGAACGACCTCCGCCTCCAGATAGTCTCCTTCCTCTGAGAAATGAGACAATTCTCCGCGCTCCAGGCCTTCTGCCAGCACCCGGATGATTTTCTGCGGCATCTTGATGACCTGCTTGACCGAGGCAATGGTTCCGATGCGGTACAGGTCCTCCGCTCCCGGCTCCTCCACCTGGTTATCCTTCTGGGTCACCAGGAAGATTCTCTGATCCCGCAGCATGGCCTCCTCGATGGCCTTCACCGAGCGTTCTCGGGTCACATCAAAATGAATCACCATATCGGGAAGGATGGTCATTCCGCGCAGAGCCACTACGGGCAGGGTTTCGATTAGTTCTGACATATTTTTCCACCTTTTATACACGAAAGAGTCCCGCAAGCGGAACTCTTTCTGACTCCGGGTCTACGCCCGGGCTTTTATCTCGCTGCCGGCGGTCACAGGCGCACCTGTTCCCTCCACAACGTCTTTTGTAATCCTGCAATTCGTGATGCTGTCATCGGACGGAATCTCATACATGGTATCCATCATGATGCCTTCCATAATGGAGCGCAGTCCTCTGGCTCCCGTCTTTCGCTTCACGGTCTGCTCTGCGATGGCCTCGATAGCATCCCGCTCGAAGGAAAGCTTCACACCGTCCAGCTCGAAGAGCTTCTTATACTGCTTTACGATGGAATTCTTCGGCTCCACCAGAATCCGAACCATATCGTCCTTCGTCAGGGCATCCAGTGTCACAGTCACCGGCAGACGTCCCACGAACTCGGGGATCATTCCGAATTTTACCAGATCCTCCGGCAGCATCTCGTGAAGCAGGTGGCCGATCTCCTCATTCTCATTCGGGCGGCCCAGGTCAGCGCCGAAGCCCATGCTTCTGCGATCCATGCGGTGCTCGATGATCTTCTCCAGACCCTCGAAGGCTCCGCCGCAGATGAACAGGATGTTCGTCGTATCGATCTGAATCAGCTCCTGATGGGGATGCTTTCTGCCGCCCTGAGGCGGTACGGAAGCGATGGTTCCCTCCAGAATCTTCAGAAGTGCCTGCTGCACGCCCTCGCCGGATACATCCCGGGTAATGGAGGGATTCTCGGACTTTCGGGTGATCTTATCGATCTCATCGATGTAGATGATGCCGTGCTCCGCACGTTCGATATCGTAATCCGCTGCCTGAATGATCTTCAGCAGGATGTTCTCCACATCCTCACCCACGTAGCCGGCCTCTGTCAGAGAGGTCGCATCTGCGATGGCAAAGGGCACATTCAGAAGGCGGGCCATGGTCTGCGCCAGCAGTGTCTTACCGGAACCTGTGGGTCCCAGAAGCAGGACGTTGCTCTTCTGCAGCTCCACGTCCGAGACATCCTTCTTATCCTCCATCGCCAGAATCCGCTTGTAGTGATTGTAGACCGCCACGGAAAGCACCTTCTTGGCCTCCTCCTGGCCGATGACATAG
>CAVKIR010000083.1:0-6321 GCA_963656395.1 Prevotella sp. CAG:279 | reverse complement strand
CCATGGTAAAACATCCCTTCTGGATGCCATCCGTCATACCAACGTAACTGACCGTGAGGCAGGTGGTATTACCCAGCACATCGGTGCTTACACCGTAACCATCAAAGACCGTAAGATTACCTTCCTGGATACACCGGGACATGAGGCATTTACCGCCATGCGTATGCGTGGAGCGAACTCCACCGATATCGCTATCCTGGTAGTAGCAGCTGATGACGGCGTGATGCCTCAGACCATCGAGGCGATCAACCACGCGAAGGCAGCCGGCATCGAGATCATCGTGGCCATCAATAAGATTGATAAGCCCAGCGCGAACATCGAGCGCGTAAAGCAGGAGCTGACCGAGTACGAGCTGATCCCCGAGGACTGGGGCGGCAGCACTGTCTTCTGCCCGGTATCCGCCCATACCCATGAGGGTATCGACAACCTGCTGGAGATGATTCTTCTGACCAGCGAGGTGCTGGAGCTGAAGGCCAACCCGAACCGTCGTGCGAGGGGTCTGGTTATCGAGGCAGAGCTCGATAAGGGTAAGGGCCCTGTAGCGACTGTTCTGGTACAGAAGGGTACCCTCCATGTGGGCGATCCCATCGCCGTAGGATCCTGTCACGGTAAGGTTCGTGCCATGATGGATGATAACGGCCGCCGCGTCAAAGAGGCCGGCCCGTCCAAGCCGGTCGAGATCCTGGGTCTCAACGATGTGCCGAACGCCGGCGAGATCTTCGTATCTCCGGAGACCGACAAGGAGGCGAGAGCCTTTGCCGAGACCTATGTAAAGGAGAGCCGGGAGAAGCTCATCGAGGATACGAAGCTGAAGATGTCTCTGGACGATCTGTATTCCCAGATTCAGTCCGGCAACTTAAAGGAGCTGAATATCATCGTAAAGGCCGATGTACAGGGCTCCGTGGAGGCAGTCAAGCAGAGTCTCTTAAAGCTTTCGAACGAGGAGGTCGTGGTCAAGATTATCCACGGCGGTGTCGGTGCCATCAACGAGTCCGATGTCAGCCTGGCAGCAGCCTCCAACGCGATCATCATCGGCTTCAACGTGCGTCCTGACGCGACAGCGAAGGAGACCGCAGAGCGTGAGAAGGTAGACCTGCGTCTGTACCGCGTCATCTACGATGCCATCAACGACGTAGAGGCAGCCATGAAGGGTATGCTCGATCCCATCTTCGAGGAGAAGGTGCTGGGTCACGCAGAGGTGCGTCAGATCTTCAAGGCCTCCGGCGTCGGCAATATCGCCGGTTCCTATGTACTGGACGGTGTGTTCCAGAGAGGCTGCAAGTGCCGTATCACCCGCGAGGGCGAGCAGATCTTCGACGGCCCACTGGCATCCCTGAAGCGCTTCAAGGACGATGTGAAGGAAGTCAAGGCCGGCTACGAGTGCGGTCTGGTCTTCGAGAAGTTCAACGACATCAAGGAGCTGGATATCGTAGAGGCCTATACCATGGTAGAGGTTCCGAGATAGGGTGAAGATATATGAGAAAGAATAGCATTAAGAATACAAGAATCAACGGCGAGGTGCGCCGGGAGCTGAGCAATATCATTTTAAATGAGATCAAGGACCCGCGCATCTGCCCGATGACTTCGGTGGTCGAGGTGGAGGTAGCCCCGGACCTGAAGACCGCGAAGGCCTACATCAGCGTTCTGGGCGACAAAGAGGCTCAGGATAATACCCTGGCAGGTCTTCGAAGCGCGGAGGGTTACATCCGACGCGCTCTGGCAAAGTCCATCAACCTTCGCAACACACCGGAGATCCGCTTCGTCATGGATCAGTCCATCGAGTACGGTGTCCATATGTCGAAGCTGATCGACGATGTCAACCAGGGCAGCGCTAAGAAAGAGGATGAGGAAAATGATCCGTCTGAAGGATGAGCTAAAAAATGTAAAGACGGTGGCGATCAGCGGCCATATCCGTCCGGACGGGGACTGCATCGGTTCCTGCCTGGGCGTATGGAACTATATCCGGGACAACTATCCGGATATCCGGGCGGATGTCTATCTGGAGCAGATCGTGCCGAAATTTCGTTTCCTGAAGGGGGCAGACGAGGTAAAGACGGACTGCAGCAGTGATGCGTCCTACGACCTCTTCATCGCCCTGGATGCCAGCGACCGGGAGCGCTTAGGCGAGGCCGTAAAGTATCTCGATACGGCGAAGCGGAGCGTCTGCGTGGATCACCATATCACGAACCCGGGCTTTGCGACGGAAAATTGGGTCGTCGCGGACGCCAGCAGTGCGTCGGAGCTGGCCTGGGAGACCATGGAAGAGGAAAAGATTTCCAAAAATACGGCGGAGGCTCTCTATATGGGCATCGCCCACGATACCGGTGTCTTCCAGTACTCGAATACCTCTCCGAAGACCATGCAGATCGCGGGAAGCCTGATTGCCAAGGGCATCCCCTTCAGTCAGATCATCGACGAGACCTTTTATAAGAAGACCTATATCCAGAACCAGATTCTGGGGCGGGCTCTGGTCGAGAGCATCCTGATGTTGGACGGACGGGTCATCATAGGCCGTGTACGCCAGAAGGATATGGAATTCTACGGCGCGATTCCGGCGGATCTGGACGGCATCGTAAGCCAGCTTCGGGTGACAGACGGGGTGGAGGTGGCCATCTTCCTCTACGAGACCGGCAATCACCAGTATAAGGCCAGCCTTCGTTCCAACGGCGACGTCGATGTCAGCGCGGTCTGCGCGTATTTCGGCGGCGGCGGTCACGTAAAGGCGGCAGGCTGCACGATGTACGGTACGGTCTACGACGTCATCAATAACCTGACCCTGCATATCGAAAAACAGTTAGACCACATCGAAAAGCAGGCAGAGAAAATGCAGGATGTAGAATAGCGTATGAATGGAGTAATCAACGTCTACAAAGAAGCGGGCTTCACCTCCCATGACGTGGTGGCGAAGCTTCGCGGCATCGTAAAACAGAAAAAGATCGGCCATACGGGAACTCTCGATCCGGATGCGGAGGGAGTTCTCCCTGTATGTCTGGGGAATGCTACGAAGCTCTGCGGTCTGCTGACAGAGAAAGAGAAGACCTACCGGGCGGTACTCCTGCTGGGTCAGACCACCGATACCCAGGATACCTCTGGACAGGTGCTTACAGAGGCACCGGTAAATGTAAGCGCGGAGGAAGTGCGGGAGGCTGCCTTAAGCTTCCTCGGTGACTACGACCAGATCCCGCCCATGTATTCGGCTCTGAAGGTGGGCGGCAAGAAGCTCTACGAGCTGGCACGGGCAGGCAAAGAGGTGGAGCGGCAGCCCAGACGGGTGCAGATCCTCGCGATCGAGATTCACGATATCCGCCTTCCGGAGGTAGAATTCACCGTGACCTGCAGTAGCGGCACCTATATCCGGACGCTGTGTCAGGACATCGGAGAGAAGCTTGGCTGCGGCGGCTGCATGAAGAGGCTGCTTCGAACGAAGGTCGATCGCTTTGCACTGGCGGAGAGTCACAGACTTTCGGAGCTGGAGACCCTGATGCAGGCAGGACGCATCGAGGAGGTACTTCTCCCGGTGGACGCGGTCTTCGCGGCCTGCCCGGCAGTCCGGGTGAAGCCGGAGAGCGATCGCCTGCTTCGAAACGGCAATTCCTTCGGAAAAGGGGATATCGCCGAGATGACCGGCGAGCGCCCGAACAAGGGCACGGATCTGGAACGATCCTGCGTCCGTGTATACGATTCCGAAGGCCATTTTTGCGGCCTCTACCGCCGGAAAGAGGGCGGAAGATACTATAAGCCCGAAAAGATGTTTTTAGGATAGGAAATGCAGCATGAGAGTGATAACCGGAACGACAGAATTTGAATCCACAGAAGCGACCGCCATTTCCCTGGGGAAATTCGACGGCCTGCATATCGGCCACCAGCTTCTGGTCAACCGTATCTTACAAAAGAAGAAGGAAGGACTGAAGGCTCTGATCTTCACCTTCGACTTCGGCGACCGCCCCATGTTGCTTTTGCCGCAGGAGCGCAGAGCCCTGCTGAAGCGATGGGGCGTGGACGAGCTCATCGAATGTCCCTTCGTGGAAAGCCTGATCCATATGGAGGCGGAGGACTTCGTGCGGGAGATCCTGGTCAAGCGTCTGCATGTGCGCTATCTGGCTGTAGGGACAGATTTTCGCTTCGGCCATAACCGCAAGGGCAGCTATCAGCTCTTAGAGGCCATGCAGAAGGAATGCGGCTTCGAGGTGGAGGTCGTAGAGAAGGCCTGCTACGCAGGAGAAGAGATCAGCAGCACCCGGATCCGCCGGGAGCTGGAGCAGGGGCATATGGAGCTGGTAAATCAATTGCTCGGCTATACCTTCTCCGTGACCGGAGAGGTGCTGCACGGCCGGCAAATCGGCCGTACCCTGGGACTTCCGACGACGAACCTCCTGCCGGAGACGCGAAAGCTTCTGCCTCCGAACGGTGTCTACGCGACCCGTACCCATATCGCGGGCGAGATCTTCGAGGGCATCACGAACATCGGCTATAAGCCGACTGTGGGAGTCGAAGAGCGAAAGGGCGTCGAGACCTACCTCTTCGACCTCGACCGGAATCTCTACGGGGACATCATCACCGTACAGTTCTACGGCTATGAGCGCCCAGAGCACAAATTTGATTCATTGGAGGCTCTGAAGGCGCGCATCGAGCAGGATGTGGCCTGGGGCAGACAGTATTTTGGAGAAAGAGAAAACTAGTTACATGAGACTATTTTATTATCTAATAGCAGCACCTGCATTATTTCTTCTGCGGGTGCTGTTCTGGCCTTTTAAGATAAGCTTTCGCTTCATCCGCTGGATCCACGGCCGCAGGCGGGAACGGCGCCGCTTTCGCCGCGCCGACTACGACGACATGGACGGCTGGGAATTCGAGGACTATGTGGGACAGCTTCTGACGCGTGTAGGCTACCTCCACGTCGAGGTGACCCGGGGCAGCGGCGACCAGGGCGTCGATGTGCTGGCGGAGCGGGACGGAAGCTCCTACGCCATCCAGTGTAAGCATTACCAGGGAAAGATCAGCAACAAGGCTGTGCAGGAGGCCTATGCCGGAGCCGAATTCTACGGCTGCGACGTGCCGGTGGTCCTGACGAACAGCTACTTCACTGCCTCCGCCGAGGAGCTGGCCGACGAGATCGGCGTGGAGCTCTGGGATCGGGACGAGCTGAACCGGCTGGTGCGGCGGGCGAGGGGAAGGCGGTAAATATATTGATTCAGATGCAGAATGCGGCATAGAGAGGAACGATTTTTTTATCGTCCTCAAAACCAAAGTTTTTGGCAGAGAGTTTGATGGCATAAGCGGGCTTGTAGGCGTCCATATATAGCTTTAAGCTCTTTGCCTTCGTATTATCGGCAGATTTTACCTCAATGGGAATGAGCTGCCCCTCGCGCTGAATGATAAAATCAATCTCAGCACCGCGCGCAGACTCCCAATAGTAGGTGCGATAGCCGTTGATGGTGAGTTGCACATGGACATAGTTCTCCGTCATACCGCCCTTGAAGTCACTCAATTCCTCTACCATATAGAGAATGTCATTGGCGGCTAAATCCTTCTTGGCGCAAAGCAGTCCCAGATCGGACACATAGATCTTGAATGCATCGATATCTCGGTAGTTTTCCAGCGGCTTTTTGATTTGCTCCACCTTGTAAACCCGCGACACGATGCCGGACAGGCAAAGCCATTCAATCGCATTTTCAAATTCGGAAGCCCGTCCGCCTTTCTTAATCAGCTTATATTGGAAACGGGTATTCTTCTTGGAAAGCTGAACGGTTATATTATCGTAGGTAAGTCTGGTTTTCTTGATCTCATTCAAGCTATTATACTTGCTCATGTCATTCAGATAGCTTGCAAGTATCGTATCCTGCGTATGGCGGATCAGGACATAATCCTTTGTTTCCGCAAACTGCATCACGCACTCCGGCATACCGCCTATCACCAGATATTGACGGTATAGCTGCATGGCGCTGTCGTGTAAGGCAGACGGAAGCGGTGTGTCTGTCCGGAAGCACGTTTTTATCTGCTCTACCAAATCATCTTCACCGAGAGCCAGCATAAATTCCTCCATATCCATAGGATACAGTGTTTTCATATCGACCTTTCCTACGGGAAAAGAAAATTTTGCTCTGCTCACCGCGACACCGAGCAGACTGCCTGCGACGATGATGTGGTAGTCCGGAGCGCTCTCGCAAAAGTATTTGAGCGAGGTCAACGCCCTTTCACAGAGCTGCACCTCGTCAAAGATGATCAGTGTTTTTTCTTTTACGATGGTCTGACCTGCGATATGGGATAAAATCGGTATCAGATAATCGGGGCTGATGTTTTCCTCAAAGGTTTCGTTCAGCT
>CAVKIR010000082.1:0-6374 GCA_963656395.1 Prevotella sp. CAG:279 | reverse complement strand
TCGTAGGACTGGCCGTGACAGCGGTCTTTATACTGGGACTGTTCCTATGGGACAGGAAGAAAAAGAGATGAGGTGCTTCAGAATGTGTTATGTGATTGCGAAGGATGTCAATAAACAAGGATGCGTCGCATACAAAACCAGACTCGGCAAGGAATTGTCAGAATTGATTCAAAAATTGAATCAGTTAGCATCGCATAGTGGAATTCAGATTGTAACGATCAGCAGACCGACAGCTTATGGAGAATATGCTCCCTATTCTTTCGTAGATAGCAGGGAAGAATTGGAAAATGCGGTTCGGATCATGTAACTCGCAAGGAGACGACAGACCCCATGAAACGAAAACTCATCAATATACTGGTAGCTCTCCTATTTCTGGTGGGCTTCGGAGTCTTGATTTATCCTACGGTATCCAACCAGTGGAATACCTACCGCCAGAGCCGCCTGATCAGCAACTATGAGGCAGCCCTGGAGCCCATGACAGAGGAAGACTATACCGCGGAGTGGGAGAAGGCGAGAGCCTTTAATGACTCCTTTACGGAAAATAATATCTACGGGGACGCCTTCGGTTCGGAGGATACAGATCTTCAGGATACCGAATACTGGAAGGTTCTGAACATAGCCGGAGACGGCGTGATGGGCTACCTGTCCATTCCGAAGATCAATATCAAGCTGGCGATTTACCACGGAACGGGCGAAGAAGTGCTGCAGACCGGCGTCGGCCATCTGAACGGCACGAAGCTCCCCATCGGCGGAACCGGCACCCACGCGGTGCTGGCGGCTCACAGAGGATTGCCCAGTGCCCGCCTCTTTACCGATATCGACCAGCTGGAGGCAGGGGATATGTTCTACATCCATGTGCTGGATGAGACCCTGGCCTATCAGGTAGATCAGATCCTGCCCATGGTGGACAAGGACGATACCGCAGCCATCTCAGAGGCGCTTAAGATCGACCCCGAGGCAGATCAGGTGACCTTATTTACCTGTACCCCCTATGGTGTGAATTCCCATCGCCTTCTGGTGCGGGGAACGCGGGTGCCCTATAACGGCGAGGAAGAGGTACAGGCTACGGTGGCAGAGACTATGGTTAAGGCAGTGCAGAACTACTATATGCTGTATCTGCTGCTGGGACTTTCGGTTACCGTACTGGTGATACTATTGATGAAGGTCTTATTTGGAAGGAAAAACAGGAGGGAGAAACGCGATGAAGAATAAAAGAATCAGGATAGGAGGAGCCCTTCTCCTGGCTGCGTCGTTAAGCCTTGCAGGACTTAAGCTGCCCAGTGCCTACGCGGCACTCCCGGTGGATTTGACTAAGAAGGGTCAGATCGAGTTCCGATTAAGTCAGAACGTCTATCCGACACCCTCCGAAGAAGGGGAACAGCCGGTGAATTACGATGACGAGCTGACAGCCCTGCCGATGCAGGTGAAGCTCTATAAGGTAGCGGATATCACCGCGACCGGAGCTTATACGGTGACGACAGTTTTTCAGAGTTTGGACAGTGAAGTGAAGGCCATCAGCAGCACGACCAGCGCAGAGGACTGGACCGCGATGGCGGAAGAAGCGGCAAAAGCAGCTGCAGGACAGACCGGGACGTACAAGGCGGAGAAGGCAGCGAATGCGGATTCCGTGACCTTAAGTTCACAGATGGATCTGGGATTGTATCTGGTTCTGGTGGAAAATGTGGTGACAGACAGCTACATCTACAGCTTTAATCCCTATCTCATCTCGGTGCCGAATAATTATTATTCCTCGACCGAGGATGACAGCTGGGTCTACAGCCTCACCGGCGACCATGCCGTGGGCTTAAAGCCGGAGCGCACCGGGCGTCTGGGCGATCTGGTCATCGAGAAGAACCTGACCTCCTATAATGCCAGCCTGGGCGGAGCGAACTTCATCTACGATGTGACGGTGGAGGCCCTGGACGGCACCATCAGCAGCAATGTCTATCAGCTGTCCTTTACCGGAGCAGGCAGCGACAGCCTGACGGTCACAGACCTTCCGGCGGGAGCGACGGTGACAGTCACCGAGCGCTATACCGGTTCCAGTTATTCCCTGACCACTGAGGCGAGTCAGACAGCCGTGATTACGGCAAATCCGAACAGCGATGCAAAGGTGCTGGATCCGGAGAATGAAGGGAAAGCCGAGGAGGCGGCTTATACACCGGTCGGCGTCAGCTTTACGAATAGCTACGACGAGCGTCAGAACGGCGGATCCAGCGTGGTGAATACCTTCTATAAGAATGGAGAGACCGTGGACTGGAAGAACGATATCGAGAAGGCGGAGGTGAACTAGGATGAAGAGATGGAATCGAAAAGCCCTCCTCCTTGCAGCGACCGGCCTGGTACTGGCAGGCGGCGCATCCGTGGGCAGCGCTTATGCGTATTTTACGACTTATACAGAGGCCTCCGGTGGTGTGAAGCTCGAGCTGGGCTCCACGAAGACGGAGATCGAGGAGAAGGTGGAGAACGGTACGAAGATCGTATCTGTCAAGAATACCGGTGATTATGCCTGCTATGTACGGGCGACGGCCTTTGCAGGCAGCAGCTATACCCTGACCTATGCAGACGGAGGCTCCGGAAAATGGAGCAGCGGCAGCGACGGTTACTGGTATTACAGCGACCTGGTGCAGCCCAGCGAGACGACCGAGGCTCTGCATATCAGGATTCCGCAGGATCTCCTTTCAAAGGTAGAGAAGGACGGCGTGGATCAGAACGTCATCGTCGTGCAGGAGTGTGCGGCGGAAAGCTATGATGACAGCGGAGCCTTACTTCCGAACGGACCGGCACGCTTTGAGAAGACGACAGGACAGTAAAGGAGGACGGGCAGATGAAGAAGAAAAAGAATGCATTTCCGAAAAAGACGGCCCTGCTCCTTGGCGCGGCAGCGCTCCTGCTTCTTGGCAGTACCGTGGGAAGTACGAGAGCGGCGCTGACCTACTACAGTGAGAATTATGTGGCGGGGGTAGAGATGTCCAGCATCGGTATCACCCTCCTGGAAAATGATAAGACCGTCGGCGCAAGGAATTACGATAAGAACGGCGAGTGGATGGTGACAGAGGGAGAGCTTCTGAGCGGCCTTCTCGGCGAGAATGAGAAGCTGGTACCGGGAAAGCCCTATAACGAGAAGCTGGAGGTACAAAACAGCGGCAATATCGACAGCTATGTACGGGTGATTGTTACAAAGAGCTGGACCGATAAGGAGGGCAAGGAGGTACCGGTGACGACCCTGGATCCGGATCTCATCGACCTGCATGTCCTGACGGAGAACGGCTGGGCGGAGGATAAGGATGCCCATACCGAGGAGCGAAGCATCTGGTATCTGAACGGAGCTTTGAAGGCCGGGGAGTCGAAGCAGTTTGCCGATACTTTACGGATCTCCGATGCGATTCGTTCGCAGATGACCGAGACCGTGGAGCAAAAAGACGGCACCACCACTCATACTTATACCTATGATTATGACGGCTATACCTTCCGGGTGAAGGTCTCCGCCGAGGCGGTACAGACCCACAATGCAGCGGATGCAGTGAAGAGTGCCTGGGGCGTGAAGCTCTCCGATGTGATAACCAATGTGTCAGGCAATTAGAGGGAGGTACAAGAAGATGATGAAAAAAGTATTGTGCCTTGGAATGGCATTGGTGATGCTGGCGGGAACGACCCTGACGGCGCATGCGGAGGATCTGCAGGGAAAGGACGGCTGGAAGGCCGAATTTAACGGAAAGAAGATCACCAGCAACTTTGATTCCGGAACGCTGGCGGACGAGGCAGCGAATGTGCAGCCCGGCGACAGCATCACGTTAAAGGTACAGATTCAGAATTCCGACAGCGGTTCTACCGACTGGTATATGACAAATGAGGCCGTGCAGTCCTTAGAGGACGCGGCGGAGGTCGCCAAGGGCGGTGCCTATTCCTACCGGCTGGCCTATACCGGCCCGGATGGCAAGGAAGTCGAGATCTATAACAGCGACGATGTCGGCGGTGAGAACAGCACCGGGAAGCTCGAGGGTCTCCATCAGGCGACGAATACTTTGAACGATTATTTTTATCTGGATCGTCTGGAGGCAGGCAAGTCCGGCACCGTATCCCTACGGATCAAGGTAGAGGGCGAGACCCAGAATAACGATTATCAGAAGACTCTGGCGAAGATTCGGATGACCTTCGCGGTGGAGAAGGTGACGGCCAGCGTCGTGAAGCATACGCCGGGTAAGGTGCATACCGAGACGAAGATGATTACGAACCGGGTCCAGACCGGTGATACGGCGCCCATCCTGCTGCTGTGCCTTCTGGCATTGATAAGCGGCCTGGTGCTCCTCATCGTGGCCGTGAAATCAGCGAAAAAGAAAAAGAAATCGAAGGGAGCGTGAGCCAAGTGAAAATCTGGAAGAAACTGGGAATTTTAACAGCGGCTCTCACGCTGAGCCTTGGATTATCAGCCCTGACAGCCAGCGCAGCGGAAAGTACGAAGGGCTATGATTACAAGATTACCCTCCATGCGGGCAATCAGGGAACCATCGGCGGAGCGGACAGCGTCAGCTTCACAGCTTCGTATGGGGATAGCATTTCCTTTGACCTCAGCGCGGTGAAGGTGACGGACGATCGCTATTATGTAAGAGGCGTGCGCTTAAGCGGCCGGGATAATAATACGGTCAATGCCACGGCCTTCCGCGTAGAGGGCGATGCGGATTATGTCATTGCCTACGGCATCAAGGGCGAGCTGGTGGCTTATACCGTGAAGTATCAGGACGCCTCCGGCAACAAGCTGGCGAATGACAGCACCTTCTACGGCAATGTGGGTGACAAGCCCATCGTGGCCTACAAGTATATCGAGAACTATGTGCCCCAGGCGCTGGCTCTGACGAAGACCCTGAGCGCGAACGAGGCTGACAATGTCTTTACCTTCGTCTACACGAAGGGCGATGCCGGCACCGTGACGGTGACGGATGCGGATACCACGAATGTGGTGACCGTCGTGACACCGGGTGTAACCACCGTAAACGGCGGAACCGGTACGACCGGGAACGGCAACGGCGGTAACGGCGGAAACGATGCCGCCAACGGAGGTGCAGACGCGGATAACGGCGATGCAGAGAATGGCGGCGGCGACGTGGATGTAACCACGCCCGATAATCTCGTAGATCTCGATGAAAATGAGACCCCTGCAGCGAACCTGGATCTGAACGGACAGGGAGCGAAGGCCTTCCCCATGGCTGTGGCCATCGTCATCGGCGTGGGCGCACTGGCGGCTCTGATCGTATTGCTGGTATGGATCCGCAAGCGGATGAAGTCGGAGGAGTAGATCTCTTCGGAATTTTGTGAGCTGCCCGGCAGCAGAACCAAATATAGAATAGGATAGAGGAACAAAGTTTATTTTGTCCCTCAAAGAACATAGAAACGAGGGTAGGAACCGGAGACGGGGCCTATCCCCGTTTCGGTGTATAGGAAAGGAAGAAATAGAAGCTGTGACGAAGAAGAAAAAAGGAAGAAATCCCCTGGGTGTGCTCTGCACGATCCTGGGAACCCTGGCTCTCGTGGTGCTGATCGTGGCCTGCATACCGCTGACGGTGCCCCGCATGCTGGGCTATGAGCTCTATACCGTAGTCAGCGGCAGCATGGAGCCGGCCATTCCCACGGGCAGTCTGGTCTACGTGGAGCACGTGGATCCAACAGAGGTAGCGGAGGGCGACGTCATCGCCTTCTACAGCGCGCAGGATGCAAGCTCCGTCATCACCCACCGGGTGGTGACGAACAGTACTGTTATGGGCGAATTCATCACCAAGGGTGATGCAAATGAGGAGAACGATATGAGTCCGATCTCCTACGCCAGCCTCATCGGCCGGGTGGCGAAGTCCATCCCGAAGGCGGGCGCCCTGGCGCAGACCTTCACCAGCAGCATCGGGAAGATCGCGGCAGGCAGCCTGATGGGGCTGGGTGTGGTTCTGAACCTCATCGGCGGGCTCATGAACAGAAAGAGGGAACGTTAGAACGTGAAGAGACGATTTTTGGGAAGATACGACGGAAAAAAGCGGGGCTGGTTTCGGCAGTTCAAGGAATTTCTGGCCATCCTTCTGGTGCTGGCACTTCTCTTTCAGCTGGCTCTGGGTGTCTTCTTCGTAAAGGGAGAATCCATGTATCCGACCCTGCAGGACGGAGAGCTGGCATTCTATGTCCGTCTGGTGCGGACATATCAGCGGGGAGATATCGTGGCCGTCCGCCTGCCCTCCGGCGAGAAATATGTCAAGCGCATCGTGGCTCTTCCGGGGGACGAGGTGGACTTTCAGGACGGGCAGCTTCTGGTAAACGGTACACCCCGGGAGGAAGCCTATACCACCGGGGAGAGTGCGCCCCTGGGCGATAACCTGACTTACCCCTGCATTCTG
>CAVKIR010000081.1:0-6376 GCA_963656395.1 Prevotella sp. CAG:279 | reverse complement strand
AACTTTAAATGAGCCTGCGAATTGTTACTGGAACGAGGTACGAGTGAACAGTAACTGTTAAAGGTTTCAGTTCCTTCTCTGTACCCACTTGACGACCTCCATAATGGGAACGATCAGGAACGCCAGCCCTAAGGCCACCGTGTACTCCTTCAGGTCGATGGTGGTAAATTCAAAGAGATCTGCCAGAAATGGGATCTCTATAACTGCCGTGGTCAGTAAAAGAGAGACCAGCATCGCCCCGTACAGGAAGAGATTATGGGTTCCCATGGTGAAAATGGAGCCTCGGCGGCTGCGCATGTTCAGGGAATGGAAGATCTCGACCATGGAGAGGGTCAGGAAGGCCATAGTGGTGCCGTCCGCGCTGTCGGTCAGAACCCACATGCCGCTTTCCAGATAGTGACCGGTCACATAGGAAATCAGCACCAGGGCGGTAATGGCCAGTCCCTGTAAAAATATGTCAATTCCCATGCCGCCCGAGAAGATTCCCTCCTTCGAATTTCTGGGAGGCCGCCTCATGAGATTCTGCTCACTTTTTTCCATACCAAGAGCCAGAGCCGGGAAGCAGTCGGTGATCAGGTTGATCCATAAGAGATGCACCGGTTTCAAAATGGTGAAGCCCAGGAGGGTCGCACAGAAGATGGCCAGCACCTCCGCCAGGTTCGAAGCCAGCAGAAACTGGATGGCCTTGCGAATATTGTCGTAGATCCGGCGGCCTTCCTCCACTGCGGCCACGATTGTAGCAAAGTTGTCATCTGCCAGCACCATATCCGCCACATTTTTCGTCACATCGGTTCCGGTGATTCCCATGCCGATGCCGATGTCTGCATTCTTGATGGAGGGCGCGTCATTGACGCCGTCGCCGGTCATGGCGGTGATTTTGCCCCGGGCTTTCCAGGCCTTCACGATCCGCACCTTATGCTCCGGCTGAACCCGGGCATAGACACTGTACTGTTCGATCCGCTCTGTGAGCTCCTCATCACTCCAGTCATCCAGCTCGGCGCCGGTCAGGGCTTCCTCCGAGCTCCGGATAATCCCCAGCTCCCTGCCGATGGCCACCGCTGTATCCCGGTGGTCGCCGGTAATCATCACGGGTCTGATGCCCGCTTCGGCACATTCGCGAATAGCTGCCTTCACCTCCGGCCGCACCGGATCCATCATGGCGGAAAGACCGATATAGGTCAGATCCTGCTCCAGATAGGCTGCATCCGTCTCCTTCGGGAGCTCCTTCCACTCCCGGCGGGCTGCACAGAGGACACGTAAGGCCCGATCTGCCATGTTTTTATTGATTTCCAGAATTTCTGCCCGCTTCGCCTCTGTCAAGGGCTGCTTTTCGCCCTGACACCAGATATGCGTGCACCGCTTCAGGACTTCGTCCGGCGCTCCCTTGGTATACTGGATCAGGGAGCCGTCCGCTCTTCGATGCACCGTAGACATCATTTTCCGCATGGAATCAAAGGGTGCCTCTGCGACCCGCGGATAGCTGCCCTTCAGATCCTGCTTTTCGTATCCGTGGTCGGCTGCATCCTGTACCAGAGCGCATTCCGTAGGCTCTCCCACGGCCTCTTTTTCTTCCTTGTCCCATTCCGCATCGCAGCAGAGGGCCATGGCCACCAGAAGCTCTGCCTCGTCCCGGGCAGCCCGCTCCACCACTGTCATTCGATTCTGGGTCAGGGTTCCTGTCTTATCCGAGCAAATGACCTGGGTGCAGCCCAGGGTCTCCACAGCGGTCAGCTTTCGGATGATTGCCTTGCGCTTTGCCATGTTCGTGACGCCGATGGAGAGAACGATGGTAACGACAGCTGCCAGTCCCTCCGGGATCGCCGCCACAGCCAGAGAGACGGCGATCATAAAGGTATCCAGCACCGTGTCCGCACTGACTCCCTTTTGCAATAAGCCTACGGCAAAGATGATGATGCAGATTCCCACCACCAGGAAGGTCAGGATTTTGGAAAGCTGCGCCAATTTCCGCTGCAGAGGTGTCTCGCCCTCCTCCGCCCTGGCAAGCTCCGAGGCTATCTTCCCCATCTCCGTATGCATACCGGTTCCGGTTACTGCCATTTTCCCTCGGCCGTAGACGACCGTCGAGCCCATGTAGGCCATATTTTTCCGATCCCCCAGAGGAATGTCCTTCCGTCCGTCGAGGCTTATGGCCTCTGTGTGCTTTGATACCGGCACGGATTCTCCCGTCAGGGCCGCTTCTTCGATCTTCAGGCTGGCACTCTCCAGGATTCGTCCGTCGGCCGGAATCGCATCACCGGCTTCCAGAAGCACCACATCGCCGGGCACCAGCTCCTCACTTTCCAGAATCTGAAGCCTTCCGTCCCGCAGCACCCGACTGGTGGCCACCGCGATTTCCCGCAGAGCCGCAATAGCTGCCTCCGCCTTGCTCTCCTGCGCCACTCCCAGCACGGCATTGATCACTACCACCGTCAGGATAATGATGACGTCCGCAAAGGATTCTCCCTCGTAGGCCGCTGTGATGCCGGAAATGATAGCTGCCACGATCAGGATGATGGTCATGGGATCTGTCAGCTCCCCTAAAAACCGCCGGATCAGAGACGTCTTTTTCCCTTCCTCCAGTCTGTTTCTTCCATATTTTGCCAGTCTCTCTTTCGCCTCCTGTGCGCTTAGACCGTTTTGTTCGGATACGGCCTGTTCCTTCAGCACCTCTGCTGCGCTTTTCAGGTATTCCTTCATAAGCAATGACTCCTTTCTGTGTGGATGGGGGTAAATAGAATCCTGCAAAGCAGGATTCTACGCCTGCGGCGGGTCGCCTTAGGGACATAATTCCACTCCGCCGCAGTGCGATCCTGCCCGGAGGGCGTTTTTATTTACCAGGCATTCCGACGGAATTCCCGGTAAATAAAAACGAGACCTATCCACAGACTGTTCTCTGTGGATAAGTCTCGCTGCTTCGTACAAAACCAGACCTTTCGGCCATGCATGTTGATTTTGTCACACGTGATACGTGCCAACTACTCCCCTATGCCTACGGTATGTTTTTTTCTTGCCCTTATCCTATCGGATTTTCGGGAAAATTGCAAGTGTTTTGTGCTATGCTTTTTCGTAACTGTTCAGTACCTGACCAGTTACGAATGCAAAATCCATGAGAATCGGCTTCGCCGATGGGATTTTGCACTCCTGAATCATGTTCATACGGAGCTAGACATCCAGTGGATGTCTGTTCAGCTCCGACCGAAGCAGCGCGTAGAACCTCAGCAGCGAGTGCTTCGGGCTGTACTGAATAGTCACCTTTTTTCTTAATGACAAAAGTGTAACAAAGTTCCGAAGTGTGCGCAAGCCTCCCCGGGGGATAGTCTTTTTAGTTTTTATCGAGATCCACGGTGATCTCATAATAGTCGCAGGGATGCGCCGTAAGGCCTGTCACATTTGCAGCGGATACGATGGACATTTTCAGGTGGGATGCAAAGAGAAAGGCGTGGTCATCCAGCAGGGTCTGGGTCATCTCTACCGCCAGGTTGCTTCGGGCCTCCTCGTCAAAGGTGCCGCTAAGCTCCTGTTCCAGGGCTTCCAGGGTATCATTGTGGTAGCCGCCCCGATTTTTCACCGAGCCATCCAGACAATGGGTGGTGAAGAAATATTCCGGATCGCCGGTGGGAGCCGTCACAAAGGCACTGGCATAGATATCCCAGTTGCCGGTCGCGACAGCGTCCAGATGAGCGGCAGTACAATCGATCTCCACGTCGATTCCCACTTCCTGCAGCGAAGCCTGAACGCTCTCAGCCAGGAGCGGCAGCTCCTGACGGCTGGGATAGGTCAGCCACCGAAGCGACAGCTTCTGTCCGTTCTGATCTACGTAACCATCGCCGTCTGTATCGGTCCAGCCGGCGTCAGCCAGAAGCTCCCTTGCTGCCTGCGGGTCATACTCCTGCGCTGTCACCCGCTCATCCCCGAAGGCGAAGCCCGAGGGGAAGGGGCCGGCTGCCGCCATGCCGTTGCCGTCCAGAAGAACGGAGACAAAGCCGTCCCGGTCAATGGCTGCCGCGATGGCTGCGCGCACCTTCGGATCCTGTAAGGTCTCATTTTCCAGATTCAGCTGTGCAAAGAAGGTGCGGGAGGTCTCCACCGAGGCGATCTGATAAGCATCGTTCTCAAAGAGCGGCAGGCTCGCGTAGGGCAGGCCGTAGGCAGCATCCAGCTCACCGGTCTGCAAGGCCATGGTCAGGGTATTGCCGTCACTGATGGTCTTCACATAAATGGTATCGAGCTTCGGCGTGCCATTCCAGTAAGCTTCATTTTTTACCAGGGTCAGCCCCTTGTCGGTCTCCACGCTGATGGCGCGATAGGGGCCGGTGCCGGCGACATTGCCGTCAGCGCTGATGCCTGCCTCCATGTCGATGATGCAGCCATAGGGATCCGTAAGATAATGCAGCAGAGCGGGAACCGGCTCGCTTGTGTGAATCGTCAGCTTCTGCCCCTCTGCCTCGATCTCCTCGATTTTCAAATCGCTCTTCGCCCGCTCCTGGGTCTCGATCAAGGCTTCCAGACATTCTTTCACTGCCTCCGCGTCCATGGCACGTCCGCTGGTGAAGGTGACACCATCTCGCAGCGTGATTTCCCAGGTGGTTTCATCCGGATTCGTATAACCGGTGGCCAGCCAGGGCTCGAGCTCCATCTCGTCGGAATAGCGGAACAGGGTCTCGCCGATGCCGTAGCGGATGCAGGCCCAGCCGGAGTAACCGTTGTGGGGATTCACGTCCGATTCATCATTTTCGGCGTTGAAGGTGGTGTCTCCGTAATAAAAGACTTTAGACTGCTCTTCGGAAGCTCCGCAGCCGGCCAGGAGCGCCGCAGATAAGCCAAGTGAAAATGCTGTTCCTGCCAGTTTTTTACAGATCCCTTTGGTATTCATACGTTTCTCTCCCTATCATTTATCTTTTTTGTCTCCCAGACGGATGCGCGGATCCAGCAGATAATACACGAGATCCATCACAAGATTGATCAGCATATAGATCACGGCCATCCAGATCACGTAGGCCTGAATCACCGGATAATCGCGCATATTGATGGCATCGACAGCCATTTTCCCTACGCCGTCCCACAGAAAGACAGACTCGATGATGGCGGTGCCTCCCAGGAGGGAGCCGATAGACAGGGAGAGCAGGGTCGCGATGCCGAACAATGAGGATTTCAGCACGCTGCAAAACAAAATCCGGGATTCCCGTATGCCCAGAGACCTAGCCAGCCATACATAATCCTTTCCCAGTTCCTCCAGCACTGCAGCGCGCACCTGACGGGTGTATTTGGATATCATGGGAAAGCTCAGCGTCAGGGTCGGCAAAAGCATGCTTTTCGGATCCCCCGTACGCGCGATGACGGGAAGGAGCTTCCATTGCAAGGCAAAATAATACAGAAGTATAAAGGCCAGGAAATAATTCGGGAGAGCGTTGCCCAGAAAGCTAAAGCCGCGAATCAGATAATCGATAGGCGTATTCTGCTTTACCGCCGCCAGGATTCCCAGGGGCACGGAAACCAGCACCGTCAGAAGAATACTGGCCAAGGTCAGCTGCAGAGTCGCCGGAAGCTTCGAAAAAAAGGTCTCGGCCACCGGTTTCCCGGAGACATAGGACTCCCCCATGTCGCCCGTCAGGATGCCGCCAAGCCAGCTTATGTACTGCTCCGGCAGTGACTTATCCAGTCCCAGCTCTGCCCGCAGACTCGCTTTTTCTGCTTCTGACATGGCGCTGCCCCGATTGCTCTCCATCACATCGATGGCATCCGCGGAGGATGTGTGCATCAAGAGGAAGGTCAATAGGGTAATGCCCAGCAGAATCGGGAGAAACGCGAGAAGTCTTTTCCCTATATATCGGATCATATCATTGGTTCTCCTGTTGCAGTTGGGTAATTTCAAATGAATCCTGCTTGCAGGATTCTCCGCCTGCGGCGGGTCGCTTCAGCGACAAAATTCCATTCCGCCGCAGTGCGATCCCGCGGAGCGCTTTTTTTCTCTGTGGGGAAATTGTGAAACAATTTTCCCACAGAGAAAAAAAGAATCGTGCCGCATTTCCGACACGATTTCTTTTTACTCGGTTTATCAATGGGATGCCTCTAGCTTAACAGGCAAAGAGCGCTCCCGCAAGCCTCCCCGGGGGTTGTTTTTAGCTTTTCTTTTTCGCCGAGGTACCGCATCCGCAGCTTCCGCTGCAGCCTCCGCCGCAGCCTGCACACATGCTGCAGGTACTTCCGCAGGTCTTCTTATTACGAATCAGGGTTCGGATACAGAAGACTGCGATAACTGCCACGAGCCCTACTACCACGATGTCTGCCAACATTCCTACGCACCCTCCTTCAAGCTGCCAATTCTGTACATATTCCTTCGATCGATGACGCCGGCCTCTTCCAATGTCTTAATCAT
>CAVKIR010000080.1:0-6416 GCA_963656395.1 Prevotella sp. CAG:279 | reverse complement strand
GTCAATACATATTTCCAAAAAAGTGAGAAAAATTAGTCTTGCCTTTGAAAACTCACATGCTATAATAGAGGAGATTTAAGATATATAAGGCCTTAAAAGGAGGAAATACAATGCTGAAATTAAAGAATGTGGATTGGAAGAAAACCGGAATTTTCGCTGCAGGTGTGCTCTTTGGCACCGCAGGCATCAAGGCCCTGTCCAGCGATGATGCAAAGAATGTATATACCAACTGTACCGCAGCTGTACTTCGTGCGAAGAGCTGTGTACTGAAGACAGCGGCTGTGATCCAGGAGAATGCAGAGGATATCTACGCCGGTGCAAAGCAGATCAATGAAGAGCGCGAGGCGGCCGCAGAGGCAGCAGTCGTAGAAGACGCTGAGACAGAAGAGGCAGAGGAAGAGACTGCAGAGGAGACAGAGGCGTAGATCCATGAAGTTTGAAATCAAACATGAAATCAGAGGCAGAATCCGTGTACGTGCCTGCATGCAGCGCATGTCCATCGAGGAAGCGGATACCCTGCAGTATTATCTGGATACGCAGGACTGTGTCACTTCCGCGAAGATACAGAGAAGCACTCTGAGCATCGTAGTTTGTTATACGGGAGAGCGGGAGCAGGTGCTCTCGCTCCTTCGGAATTTCCATCCGGAGCGTGTAGAGGTACCCCAGGCGGTCTTTCAGAGCTCCGGCAGAGCCCTGAACGAGGAATACTGGGAGAAGCTGGTGAACAGCGTGATTCTGCGCGCGGGAAGTAAGATGTTCCTGCCCTATCCGGTTCGTGCCGGCATGGCACTTGTAAAATCCTGGAAATATCTCTGGAAGGGTATCAAGACCCTGGCACATGGCAAAATGGAGGTTCCGGTACTGGATGCCACGGCCATCGGTGTGTCGGTCTTCCGGGGTGATTTCGATACAGCCGGTTCCGTCATGTTTCTTTTGGGTATCGGCGAGATCCTGGAAGAGTGGACGCACAAGAAGTCCGTCGGCGATCTGGCTCGCAGCATGTCCCTGCATATCGAAAAGGTATGGCTCGTAAGCGACGGCCATGAGGTTCTGGTGGATGCTTCTTCCATTCAGGAGAATGACCTGGTTGTCATCCATATGGGAAATGTGGTACCCTTTGACGGAATGGTAGAGAAGGGTGAGGGCATGGTGAACCAGTCCTCTTTGACCGGTGAAGCAGTTCCGGTGGCCAAGACACCGGGAGCGTCGGTTTACGCCGGAACTGTTCTGGAGGAAGGTGAGCTGACCATTCGTGTGAAGGTGGGAAGCGGCGCAAGCAAGTATGACCGCATCGCATCCATGATCGAGGAATCCGAGAAGCTTAAATCCTCCGTCGAGGGAAAGGCGGAGCACTTAGCGGACAAGCTGGTTCCCTATACCCTGGCGGGGGCAGCAGCCACCTGGTTCTTTACCGGGAATGTAACCAAGATGCTGGCAGTGCTGATGGTAGATTTCTCCTGTGCACTGAAGCTTGCGATTCCGATTTCCGTGCTGTCGGCCATCCGCGAGGCGGGAGGCGAGCATGTGACGGTCAAGGGCGGCAAGTACCTGGAGGCCGTAGCCGAGGCAGATACCATCGTCTTTGATAAGACCGGTACCCTGACTCGTGCCTGCCCGACCGTGGCAGAGGTCGTTCCCTTTAACGGCGAAAGTCCGGACGAGCTTCTTCGTCTGGCAGCCTGCCTGGAGGAGCATTTTCCACATTCCATGGCAAAAGCCGTTGTGGACGCAGCCAGGGCGCGAAGCCTGAATCATGAGGAAAAGCATTCGAAAGTAGAATATATTGTGGCGCACGGCATTTCTACCACAGTTGAGGGCAGGAAGGCCGTCATCGGAAGCTATCATTTCGTCTTTGATGATGAGAAATGTGTACTTCCGGCCGGAACCGAAGCGAAGTTTAACGCGCTTCCGGCCGAGTATTCCCACCTCTATCTGGCGGAAGAGGGTGTTCTTTCAGCCGTTATCTGTATCGAGGATCCGATTCGTCCCGAGGCCCCGGCCGTCATCCGGGCTCTGAAGGAGGCGGGTATCTCCAAGGTCGTCATGATGACGGGAGACAGCGAGCGCACCGCCAGAGCCGTAGCGACGAAGGTAGGCGTGGATGAGTTCTACGCAGAGGTTCTGCCGGAGGATAAGGCACGCTTTGTAGAGGAAGAGAAGGCAAAGGGACGCAAGGTCATGATGATCGGAGACGGCATCAACGATTCTCCGGCGCTGTCTGCGGCAGATGTAGGCATCGCCATCAGCGACGGTGCAGAGATTGCCCGGGAGATCGCGGACGTGACCGTAGGCGCAGAGGATCTGTGGCAGCTGGTGGCCTTAAAGCACATCGGCAACGGCCTGATGAAGCGGATTCATAAGAATTACCGCAATATTGTAGGCTTCAATACCGGTCTCATCGCTCTTGGCGTAGCCGGAATCCTGCAGCCGACCACCTCCGCATTGCTTCACAATACATCTACACTGGTGATAAGCTTAAACAGCATGAAACCCTTGCGTAAATAAGGTATGCCGATCCTACTGTTCCTCTTTTCACGCAGTGAACAGTAACAGAAAGCGGGCGCAAAAAGCGCACCCGCTTTTTGGCGTTTTACGAATGGGATAAAACGAACGTAAATAAACGGAGGAATTTTTGAATGACAACATCTGACCAGAGCAAAATTCGCAATTTCTGTATCATTGCGCACATCGACCACGGCAAATCCACGCTGGCGGACCGCATCATTGAGATGACCGGTCTTCTGACCAGCCGTGAGATGCAGGCCCAGGTCCTGGACAATATGGATCTGGAACGGGAGCGCGGCATCACCATCAAAGCCCAGGCCGTCCGGACGGTATACAAGGCCGAGGACGGTGAAGAATATATTTTCAATCTGATCGACACACCGGGTCACGTGGACTTCAACTACGAGGTATCCCGAAGCCTGGCAGCCTGCGACGGCGCAGTTCTGGTGGTGGATGCGGCACAGGGCATCGAGGCACAGACTCTGGCCAATGTATACCTGGCTCTTGACCACGACCTGGATGTCATTCCGGTCATCAATAAGGTCGATCTGCCCAGTGCAGAGCCCCAGCGTGTCATCGACGAGATCGAGGACGTTATCGGCCTGGAGGCTCAGGATGCACCTCAGATATCCGCAAAGACCGGTCTCAATGTGGAGCAGGTGCTGGAGGCCATCGTCCATAAGATTCCGGCTCCGACCGGCGATCCGAAGGCACCCCTGAAGGCCCTGATTTTTGATTCTGTCTACGATTCCTATAAGGGCGTCATCATTTTCTGCCGCATCAAGGAGGGCACGGTGAAAAAGGGAACCACCATACGCATGATGGCTACCGGAGCCGAGGAAGAGGTCGTGGAGGTGGGCTACTTCGGCGCAGGCCAGTTCATCCCCTGTGACGAGCTATCGGCGGGCATGGTCGGCTACATCACGGCCAGCATCAAGAACGTCCGGGACACCCGGGTCGGTGATACCATTACCGATCGCGACAATCCCTGCGACGCACCGCTGCCCGGTTACAAGAAGGTATTGCCCATGGTATACTGCGGGCTTTATCCTGCGGACGGAGCCAAGTATCCGGATCTTCGGGACGCGCTGGAGAAGCTGCAGCTAAATGACGCGTCCCTGCAGTTCGAGCCGGAGACCTCCATCGCCCTGGGCTTTGGCTTCCGCTGCGGCTTCCTGGGACTTCTTCATCTGGAAATCATCCAGGAGCGTCTGGAGCGGGAATACAATCTGGACCTGGTAACTACGGCGCCGGGTGTTATCTACAAGGTCTATAAGACCAATGGTGAGGTCATCGAACTGACGAACCCGTCGAATCTGCCGGATCCTTCCGAGATCGAGCACATGGAGGAGCCCTTTGTCAGCGCCGAGATCATGGTGACCACCGAGTTCATCGGTTCCATCATGGAGCTCTGCCAGGAGAGAAGAGGCGTCTACCTGGGTATGGAATATATGGAGGAGACCAGAGCCCTCCTGAAATACGAGCTTCCACTGAACGAGATTATCTATGACTTCTTCGATGCCCTGAAATCCCGTTCCAGAGGCTACGCATCCTTCGACTATGAGATGAAGGGCTACGTGCAGGCTGATCTAGTGAAGCTGGATATCCTGATCAATAAGGAGGAGGTGGACGCCCTGTCCTTCATCGTCCACAGCAGCACCGCCTACGAGCGGGGCCGCAAAATGTGCGAGAAGCTGAAGGAGGAGATTCCGCGGCACCTCTTCGAGATTCCGATCCAGGCAGCAGTGGGCGGCAAGGTCATCGCCCGCGAGACGGTCCGCGCGATGCGAAAGGATGTCCTGGCCAAATGCTATGGCGGCGACATCACCCGAAAGAAGAAGCTTCTGGAGAAGCAGAAGGAAGGCAAGAAGCGGATGCGCCAGGTGGGCAATGTGGAGATTCCGCAGAAGGCCTTTATGAGTGTGCTGAAGCTGGATGATAAATAGGGATTTTTAGAAATGAAGAAAACGCTGGGAATCTATATCCATATCCCTTTCTGTGTGCGCAAATGTGCCTACTGTGATTTTCTCTCTGCTCCGGCAGATGAGGAGACTCGCAGACTGTATGTGAAGGCGCTGAAAAAAGAGATCCGTTCAGCGGAGGAGCTTTCCGGGATCTACGAGGGAGCGACCGTCTTTTTCGGAGGCGGTACGCCCTCCCTTCTGGCAGGTGAAGAGCTGGCCGGAATTCTGGACGAGGTTGCACAGAGGTTTCGCCTGCGTTCGGACGCGGAAATCACGGTGGAATGTAACCCGGGGACTCTGAGCAGGGAAAAACTGGAAATCTACAAAAAGGCGGGCATCAATCGACTGAGCATCGGCCTCCAGTCTGCGGATAACCGGGAACTGAAAACCCTGGGGCGGATCCATACCTGGGAGCAGTTCCGTGAAAATTATGAGCTGGTGCGGGAGCTTGGATTTCAGAATGTAAATATCGATCTGATGTCCGCCCTGCCGGGACAGACGAGAGAGGGTTGGCGGTCTACCCTGGAGAAGGTGACAGCACTGAATCCGGAGCATATCTCCGCTTACAGTCTGATGCTTGAGGAGGGCACGCCCTTCTACGAGCTGTATCGGGAGGATGGACCGAAGGCAAAGGAGCTTCCGGACGAGGATCTGGATCGGATCCTGTATGAGGATACGAAGGTATTGCTGCATGAGAAGGGCTATGAGCGCTATGAAATCTCGAATTATGCGAAGCCCGGTTATGCATGCCGCCATAATTGCTCCTATTGGGAGCGTACAGATTACAAGGGCTTTGGCATCGGCGCGGCCTCGCTTTTAAACGAAGTGCGCTATAAGAACAGCACCGATTTACAGGCGTATCTGGCCGGACATTACACCTATGAGAGTATAGAGCCTTTGAGCGCCGGAGCTGCCATGGAGGAAACGATGTTCCTGGGACTTCGGGAAATGCGGGGCGTCGCTCTGACCGATACCATGCGCAACACCTATAAAGAACCGATCCGGCGTCTGATACAGGAAGGGCTGCTGGAACAGGTGGGGAACCGCATCCGCCTGACAGACAGGGGAATCGATGTCAGCAATTATGCGTTGTCGGAATTTTTACTGGACTGAGGAGGAGAGAAGAGTATGATAAAAGAAGTGGTATTTGATATCGACGATACACTCTATGATTATGAAAAGGGACATGCGGAGGGCGTGCGCCGCATGCGGGAGTATGCCGAGAAGGAGCTTGAAGTTCCAGGTGACGAATATATGGCAGAATTTCAGCGCATGAACGATGTAATCAAAAAGCGGGTAGGCGATGATGCCATCATCCACAGCAGAAGCATTCGCATCCAGAATATGCTGGAGCAATGGGAAAAGCCGATTTTTCCGCATCTTAAGAATCTCTATCTCCTCTATTGGAATGGACTTTTGGAGGCGAGCGAGGCAGAGCCCGGCAGCGTGGAGGCTCTTAGAACCCTTCGGGAAATGGGAATCCGGATCGGCATCGGCACGGACATGACCCTGCGCATGCAGTACGAGAAATTGGAAAAATATGGTTTCGCTCCTTATATCAATCACATCGTGACCAGCCAGGAGGCAGGCCATGAGAAGCCTCACCCGGCTCTGATGGGACTTTGCATCGAGAAGGCAGGCTGCCGTCCGGAGGAGATGGTATTTGTAGGGGACAATTTCAAAAAGGATATAGTAGGCTCGGCAGCGGCCGGAATGCATCCGGTATGGTATCGGGCGAAGGAGAAGAAGCTGCCGGAGAACCCGGCTCTGAAGCCGGAGGAATACAAGGTGATCCGGCATTTTGATGAGCTGGTGCCCTACGTGAAATCCCTGGCATAGAAGCAATTAGATGTAACTATTCAGGACAGCCCGAAGCACTTGCTGCTGAGGGTGTATGAACATGATTCAGGAGTGCAAAATCCCATCGGCGAAGCCGATTCTCATGGA
>CAVKIR010000079.1:0-6462 GCA_963656395.1 Prevotella sp. CAG:279 | reverse complement strand
GATTCTCATGGATTTTGCATTCGTAACTGGTCAGGTACTGAACAGTTACGAAATAAAAAAATGCAGAAAGAAGGTTTTATTATGCAGGGTATCACGGTAGGATTTACAGTCTTTGTTGTACTGTATCTGGTTTTTGCAGTAGTGGATATGTTATCCATTCAATGTGGACTTTACACACCGCTCTTTGCGGCGACTTTTGTCGGATTGCTGCTGGGAGATTTGCAGACGGGTCTGTTGGTTGGCGCCACACTTCAGCTGATGACATTAGGTGTAGCGACTTACGGCGGAGCGACGATACCGGATTATCTGTCCGGAGCGATTATGGGAACTACCTACGCTATCATTTCCGGCGAGGGCGCTGAGTACGGAATCGCGCTGGCTATTCCGATTGGACTTCTTCTGACACAGATGGATATTCTCGGAAGAATGAGCAACTCATTTTTTCAGCACTATGCAGACCGCTGCGCAGAACGTGGTGACGTAAAGGGCGTAGAGAGAGCGAATCTTTTAGGCTTTCTTCCCTGGGTGCTTGCCCGCATCATTCCGGTCGTGATCGGCCTGACCTTCGGAGAAGCTGTAGTAAGCAGCATCAATGCATGGATTCCCGCATGGTTCATGACCGGCCTGAAGACAGCGGGAGCGATTCTCCCGGCTATGGGTATGGCAATTCTGATGCGTTACCTTCCGATCAAGAAATACTATGCGTACTTTATTATTGGCTTTGTAATGCTTGCATATGCGGGCTCCATGTTCAGCATCATGGCAGCTGCGCTGGTAGGGCTGGCCCTGGCGGCGATTCATTATTCCAGAAGCAGGGATAAGGGAGCAGAGACAGCGGAAGCAGGCGGTATGGTGAGAATTGACGATGAGGAGGTAGAGATCAATGGCTGAGAAAAAACTCACAAAGCAGGATATGAATGAGGTATTTGTACGGAATCTGTTTGCCTTTCAGTTCGGCTGGAATTATGAAAAAATGCAGGGACTCGGCTATACCTATGTAATGATGCCGGTACTGAAGCGCCTGTATGGGGATGATCCGGAGAAAATGAAGCGTGCCATGAAAATGCACCTCTCTTATTTCAATACCACACCGGCGACTTCGCATCTGATTACCGGAGCGGATATGGCACTGGAGGAGGAGCTCGGCATCGAGTCCGAAGAGGCAGTGATGGCAGTGAAGACCGGTCTGATGGGACCGCTGGCCGGTGTCGGTGATACCCTGTTCATCGCTATCTACCGCGCCATTGTATTCTCTATTGCCGCATATATCGCCATGCAGGGCAATCCTGTGGGGCTGGTGATACCGGTGGCGGCTGCCTGCGCAGTCATCTGGATCAGATATAAGTTCACCTACATTGGTTATCGTTCCGGACGTAAGCTGGCCACCAGCTTTGCGGACAAGCTGGGTCCTATCACGGACGCTGCAAGTATCCTGGGCCTGACTGTAGTCGGTGCACTGATTCCGTCAGTCGTAAAATACTCCACAGACCTGACCTTCACCATGGGCGAGGTAAACTTTGCACTGCAGGATATGCTGGACAAGATTCTTCCGTGCATGCTGCCGCTGGGCATCGTGGGGCTGAGCTACTGGCTGCTGGGCAAGAAGAATGTGAATTCCACCAGACTGATTTTCATCCTGATCGCTCTTGGTATGCTTCTTGGAAATCTGCAGAACATTTTTACATGGATAGCAGGATTGTTTTAAAGGCGGAGGTGTAGTATTATGATAGGGATTCTGGTTTCCGGACATGGCAAGTTTGCTTCCGGACTGACGACAGCGCTGGAGCTTCTGGCAGGACCCCAGGCGGCATATCAGGCAGTGGACTTTCTGCCGGAGCATTCAGCGGATGAATTAAAAGAGAACATGAAGAGGGAAATGGAAGAGCTTGGCGCCTGCGACAGCGTTCTGATTCTGACGGATCTGACAGGTGGTACACCTTACAATGTGGCAGCAAAGCTGCGCCTGGAGCAGATGGAGGCTTTCGGAGCACCGGCATTGGAAGTGGTCGGCGGGGCCAATCTGGGCGGAGTGATGGAAGCCTGCATGACACGTCAGCTGGACTGCGGCATGCAGGAGCTGGTTGCTTCCGTATGCAAGGCTGCAAAGGAACAAGTGGTTCATTTTCAGACAGAGGCGGAGGCTGGAAAGGCAGCTCCTGTAAAGGCTGTGAAGGTCGTACGCCGGGCGAATCCGGACGGAGCGAAGGGAGAGATCGTTCATGCGAGAGTGGACGAGCGTCTGATTCATGGTCAGGTGGCTATGGTATGGACCAATACCGTAGGCGCGACCCGTATTCTGGTGGCCAATGACGAAGCCCTGAAGGATGAGATGACTCTGTCCGGCCTGAAGATGGCGAAGCCTGCAGGTGTCAATCTGTCCATCGCCACGGTAGCCCGGGCGGCGAAGCGCCTGAAAGAAAATGCGTATCCGGGCGAACGTGTATTCGTTATCACCAAGAACATCGCGGATATGGCAAAGCTGATCCGGGAGGGCGTAGAGATTGGCGGAGTCAATGTGGGCAATGTGGCCAAAAGAGAAGGCTCCAGGAATATTAAGAAGTCAGTCAATCTGACAGAGCAGGATATTGCGGATATCCACGAGATGATTGATGCCGGTCATGAGGTGACCGCGCAGATGATTCCCAACGAATCCGATCAGTCTATCTTAAACTACCTATAACATATACAAGGGGGATTTTTCATGGATGATATCAGTTTAATGATCAGGGAGCGCTACGACCGCATGAGTAAGGGAGAAAAGCAGCTTTCGGATTTCATTCTGGGAGATCCCTCTAGGATTCTGAATATGACGGCGGCGGAGATCGCGGAGGCCGCGGGCGTATCCTCTGCTACCGTGGTTCGCTATGTGAAAAAGCTGGGAGCGGAGGGGCTGGACAGCTTCAAGCTGGAGCTGGCAGCAGGCCTTAGCGGCAATAAGGAGACACAGAGTTCCTGGACCATGGCTGACCCGGTATTGGCGGAAGGGGATAAGCTGGAGGATATCTGTCAGAAGATGCAGCTGCGGGTGGAAAATGCCACAGCGGATTTCTTTTATCAGCTTCAGACGGAGCCGCTAAAAAAGGCTGTACAGGCCATCCGGAAGGCCGGGAAAATCTATGTCCTTGGCATGGGCGTCTCTTATGCGGTGGCGTATGATCTGTTTCACAAACTGCGCCGGTCCGGCTTTGACGCCAGCTGCTATATGGATTTAAATATGGTGACGGAGTTTTTTAACTATCTGACCGAGCAGGACGTGGTGGTGGCCGTGTCCTACAGCGGAAGATCCAAGGAGATTCTCTATGCCTGCGAAAAGGCGAAGCTGAATCATGCCCAAATTATCACCATTACCCGAAATGCTGAATCTCCGCTGTCGAAAATGGCAGATATCAATCTGTTTATTCCGGGCAGAGAGGAAGAACAGCGAATCGCAGCCTTCGAGTCCCTGCAGAATTCGCTGACCATGTCATGGCTGGTATTCTTAGGCGTCATTCAGAAGGATTTTAAGAAGATTGAAATGGATCTGGTCAGAACAAGAAAACTGGTTGAGGGAATGAAAGAGAAATAAGGAGCAGTAAAAATATGGTAAATATAAACGGGCTGACGACAGAGACGGTCAATGAGAATACAAAAAACATTGACAGTCTGGATGCCCTTGGCATCGTGCAGCTGATCAATGAGGAAGATAAAAAGGTGGCCTATGCCATCGAAAAAGAGCTTCCGAATGTGGCAAAGGCGGTAGACGCTGTGGCGGAGCGCTTCGCAAAGGGCGGCCGCATCATTTACTGCGGAGCCGGTTCTTCGGGAAGAATGGGCACCTTGGACGCCGTAGAGCTGACCCCGACCTACAGTGTTCCGCCCGAACGTGCATTCGGACTGCTGGCAGGCGGCGAGAAGGCCATGTACCGGGCGGTAGAGGGCGCGGAGGATTCCAAGGAATTGGGTATTCAGGATTTAAAGGACGTGAATCTTAATGCAGATGACTGTGTCATCGGAATTGCGGCCAGCGGCAGAACACCGTACACCATCTCCTGCCTGGAGTATGCCAATGAAATCGGTGCGTTAAGTGTAGCGATCACCTGCAATAAGGACAGCGAAATGGCCGCCGTAGCGCAGATTTCCATTGCGCCGATTGTGGGAGCCGAGGTTATCAGCGGTTCTACCCGCATGAAGGCAGGCACGGCGCAGAAGATGCTGGTCAATATGATTTCTACAGGTGTCATGATTCGTCTGGGCAAGGTATACCAGAACTATATGGTGCATGTACAGCCCACCAACGAGAAGCTGGAAGTGCGTTCCATCCGAATGATTTCCCAGATTACCGGCGTGGATGAGAAAGAAGCTGAGAAGGTGCTGCGTGAGGCTGGCATGAAGGTGGCGACAGCAATCGTTATGATTATGGCAGACTGCGACAGGGCAAAAGCGGAGGAAGCGCTGGAAAAGGCCGGCGGCCGTGTGCGGGAGGCGATTGAATATGCGAAATAATGTTCAAATCTGTCATGAAATACAAAATCTGATTCAAAAGAAGGTTATCTGGGGAGCATCCTGCGGTTTTATCCGTATTGATGAGGGCGCAGCGAAAGAAGAAAGAAACTATATGGGAGTACAGGGGTGTGAGGTGCCCTGGTCGGAACGCCCGGTAGCGGAAGGAATGTTGTATGATTTGGCATCTGTTTCCAAGGTTGTGGGAACGACGACAAGAATTCTGCAGTTGATCGATGAGAATAAGCTGGATTTTGATACACGTGTGTCAGAAAAAGTGCCGGAATTTTGTCATACGGAAGTGACGGTCAGGCATTTGCTTTTGCATACCAGCGGTTTGCAGGGAGATTTTGAGCGAAAAGGTGAACTGAAAGACAAGGAAGAGCTGTTGGACTGGCTCTGGAAGCTGCCCTTGCGTACGGAGCCGGGAAAAGAAGTGTGCTATTCGGATCCGGGTTATATTCTCCTGGGGTTGATTATTCAGGCTGTGGATGGCTGCAGTCTGGAAGAAAGTATGAAAAAGCATATTTTCGAGCCGCTTGGAATGAAGGATACAGGGTATCATCCGGAGGCTCCGCTGGAGCGGTTTTTGCCGGAGGAATATCGGGAAGGTCGTGGAATGGTCTGCGGAGTGGCACACGATTCAAAGGCGTACCTTCTGGGAGAGAGCGGCAGCGCAGGAATCTTTTCCACGCTTTCGGATGTGATGATTTTCGCGGAGGCGTATCTGCAGCGGGACGGACGACTGTTCAGCGACGAGATGTTCCGGACGATTCTGGATACCACATTCAAAGAGAGAGGCCTTGGATGGAATAAGGAATATGGAAATCATATTCTGTATCATACCGGCTTTACCGGAACCTCGATCCTGATGGATATGGATACACAGGAAGGGATGATTCTCCTGACCAACCGGATTCATCCAAGCAGGGACAATAAGGTATTTCTGGAGGAGCGAATTGCGTTGAATCATTTGTGGCTGGGTTAGAAACTCCAACGATCTACAGGAAAAGTGACACAAAAACACAAAGAACTTGCACAAATCGGTAATCCCGTTGACACCGTCTTTTCCCATTGCTAAGATTGGGATAACGAGGCAGCGTGCAGCGGGAATGCAGGCTGCTGCCCAGATAAGAGCGTCTATATCAGGAGGGAAAACCATGAATATCATTACCGTTAAGAATTATGAAGAATTGAGCAGTATGGCAGCACATATCCTGGCAGCGCAGGTCATCGCGAAGCCGGACAGCGTGCTGGGACTGGCGACCGGTTCCACACCCATCGGCATCTATGACTGTCTGGCAAAGTGGTGTAAGAACGGAGAGGTAGACTTCTCCAAGGCTGCTACGGTCAACCTTGACGAGTACAGAGGCCTGGATCACGAGAATGACCAGAGCTACTACTATTTTATGAACAAGCATCTGTTCAGCAGAATCAACATCGATCCGAGCCGCACCAATGTGCCGGACGGAACCGAGCCGGATCCGGATAAGGAGAGCAAGCGCTACGAGGCTCTGATCAAGGAGCTCGGCGGCATCGATATCCAGCTTCTGGGCATCGGCCATGACGGACATATCGGCTTCAATGAGCCGAACAGCTTCTTTGACAAGGAGACCCATTGCGTAGACCTGACCGAGATGACCATCGAGGCCAACAAGCGTTTCTTCGAGTCCATCGATGATGTGCCGCGTCAGGCTTATACCATGGGCATCGGAACCATCATGTCTGCAAAGAAGATTCTGATGGTAGTGACAGGTGCTGACAAGGCAGATATCGTGGCAAAGGCCTTCTACGGCGAAGTAACCCCGGAGGTTCCGGCTTCCATCATCCAGTTCCATCCGGATGTAACCGTCATCTGCGACGAGGCAGCGATGTCTAAGGTACAGAAATAGGAAATCAGGTAACTATTCAGTACAGCCCGAAGCACTGGCTGCTGAGGGCGTATGAACATGAATTGGGAGTGCAAAATCCCATCGGCGAAGC
>CAVKIR010000078.1:0-6549 GCA_963656395.1 Prevotella sp. CAG:279 | reverse complement strand
ATTCTGCGGGGAATTGTAACTCCGGAGTCCCTCAGGATAATCTGTGAAAAAAGAGGAGGAAGTGTTATGACCCAGGAAATTTTATCTGCAGTAGACGGTCAGCTGTTCGCTGTCTGGTTCCTGATAGGAGCCGCCTTGGTATTCTGGATGCAGGCGGGCTTCGCTATGGTGGAGGCTGGTTTCACCAGAGCCAAGAACACCGGCAATATCCTGATGAAGAACCTGATGGATTTCTGTATCGGTACCGTGGTCTTTATCCTGATTGGCTTCGGACTGTTGCTGGGTGAGGATGTCGTAGGCCTCATCGGAAAGCCGGGCTTCGATATCTTTACGGCATATGAAAGCTTTGATTATTCCAATTTTGTATTCAACCTTGTATTCTGTGCGACCACAGCGACCATCGTATCCGGTGCTATGGCCGAGCGAACCAAGTTCCTGTCCTACTGTGTATACTCCGGCATCATTTCCGCGCTGGTGTATCCCATCGAGGCACACTGGATCTGGGGCGGCGGCTGGCTCTCACAGCTGGGCTTCCATGATTTCGCAGGCTCCTGTGCCATCCACATGGTAGGCGGCTGTACAGCACTCATCGGTGCCAGGCTTCTGGGACCCCGTATCGGAAAATTTGTAAAAGACAAGGATGGAAAAGTGACGAAGGTCAATGCCTTCCCCGGACATAACCTGGCGCTGGGCTGCCTCGGCTGCTTCATCCTGTGGCTGGGCTGGTACGGCTTCAACGGAGCTGCCTGCACCAGTGTCGAGCAGCTGGGAAGCGTATTTCTGACCACCACCGTAGCTCCGGCCATTGCTACCGTTGTATGCATGATCTTTACCTGGGTTCGTTATGGCAAGCCCGATGTATCCATGTGTCTGAACGCATCTCTGGCAGGTCTGGTAGCAATTACCGCTCCCTGTGACGTGACAGACTGCTTCGGAGCCATCGCCATCGGTGCCGTAGCCGGACTTCTGGTGGTATTCGGTGTCTGGTTCCTGGATTATGTACTTCACGTGGATGACCCGGTAGGTGCGGTAGCCGTTCATTTCATGAATGGTATGTGGGGAACCATTGCAGTCGGTCTCTTCGCCACCACCAGTGCTCCGGGCAATGATACCTTCACCGGTCTCTTCTATGGCGGCGGCTTTACACTTCTCGGAAAGCAGCTTCTGGGTATGGTGAGTGTCCTGGCCTGGACCACCGTCACCATGACTATTTTCTTCCTGTTAATCAAGGTGATCTTCGGACTTCGTGTCAGTGAGGAAGAGGAAATCGTAGGTCTGGATTCCTGTGAGCATGGACTCCCGTCCGCTTATGCAGGCTTCAGCATTATGGATATCTCGAACACCATGACCATGGAGGTCAATGCGAATACGAACCTGGGCGTGGACAAGTACGAGGCGGCTTCCGAGGCGCAGAAGAATGCTGCGGTCAAGGTGGTACAGACGCCTGTATCCTCCACAGGTATCTACAAGGTGTCCATCATCGCAAAGCTGTCCCGCTATGATCAGCTGAAGAAGGCCATGAATGACATCGGTGTTACGGGCATGACAGTCACCCAGGTGATGGGCTGCGGCATCCAGAAGGGCGCAGGCGAGAAATACCGTGGTGTCGAGATGGATGCCACCCTGCTCCCGAAGGTCAAGGTCGAAGTCATCGTCGGCAGCATTCCGGTAGATACCGTCATCGAGGCCGCTAAGAAGGCTCTGTATACCGGACATATCGGAGACGGCAAGATCTTTGTATACAATGTAGACAAGGTAGTCAAGGTTCGCACCGGCGAGGAGGACATGGACGCCCTGCAGGATGTGGAGTGATTTTTGACACCCGAACCATTTTTGAAAAAAACAGAAAAGACAGCGTTTCGCACACTTATGCGAAGCGCTGTTTTTTAAACGGCTATTTTACATAAACTTTACAAAACCTGCGACCTTCCTTTACCTGTTCTTGATAACCTGATAACAGAAACAAAAGGAAAACTTTACGTTCAAGAAGTATACTATGAAAACAGGAGGAAGTAGCAATGCAACACGTAGAAATGCTGTTTCGTTTTATCGGCGGACTGGGAATGTTCCTGTACGGCATGAACGTCATGGCGGACGGACTGCAGAAATCAGCCGGCAATAAAATGAAACATTTGCTGGAGTTCCTGACCCGGAATCGTCTGATGGGAATTCTGGTGGGCGCCGGTGTGACAGCCATTATCCAGAGCAGCTCGGCCACCACCGTTATGGTCGTAGGCTTTGTAAATGCAGGTTTAATGAACCTGACCCAGGCCGTAGGTGTCATCATGGGTGCAAATATAGGTACCACGGTGACGGCCTGGCTGGTATCCATGAGCGAGTGGGGCGCCTTCCTGAAGCCGGAATTCTTCGCACCGCTTCTGATCGGAGTGGGCGCCTTCCTCATGCTCTTTTCCAAAAAGGAAAAGGTAATCGATATCAGTGAAATCCTCATCGGCTTCGGTGTACTCTTCATCGGACTGAGCTTCATGTCCGATTCCATTACGCCCTATAAGGATGCACCGATTTTCGCCGAGGCCTTCCGGGTACTGGGCGGCAATCCCGTCCTGGGTATCCTGACCGGTCTGATCGTCACCGCACTGATTCAGAGCTCCTCCGCCTCCGTCGGTATCCTGCAGACTTTAGCGGCCAACGGCCTGGTGAACTGGAGCTCAGCCATCTTTATCACTCTGGGTCAGAATATCGGTACCTGCGTGACGGCACTTCTGGCCAGTCTGGGCGCCCATAAGACGGCCAAGCGGGCAGCCGTGATCCACCTCTTATTCAATACCATCGGAGCCATCGTATTTGGCTTTGCCATGTTTATCGTATTTACTATTAATAAGACCTGGGCGGCCTCTGAGGTCAACAGTGTGGGAATCTCCATCTTCCATACCTTCTTTAATATTACAAATACGATTCTTCTGTATCCCTTCGGCAATCTGCTGGTGAAGCTCTCCGGCCTCATCGTGAAGGAGGACGAGGAAGAGGAGCCGGAAGAGGAGCTGGTGGAGATGCCTCATATCGAGCCCCGCTTTCTGGAGACTCCGTCCTTTGCAGTAGAGGGTGCCATCAAGGAAGTCGTTCGTATGGGAGAACTGGCGGTTACCCACGTGGAGACAGTCTTTGATGCCATTCGCACCGGCAGCCAGAAGCGGGTTGACAGGGCAGTCAAATTAGAGCAGAATATGAATGAATATGAGAAAAAAATGGCGGAATATCTGGCGCAGATCAGCAAGGGTTCGCTGACCGATCAGCAGCGTCTGGTTATCAATGATCTGTTCTATACCGTCAGCGATCTGGAGCGGATCAGCGATCATTGCAATAATCTGGCAGAGCTGACCCAGACCATGATCCAGGAAGGCCTGCATTTCTCCATGGAGGCTATGCAGGGCTTTGAAGAAATCGCCGGTCTTGCCGTGGATGCGGTGAAGGCGGCAGTCCTGGCCCGGGAGACCGAGAAAATGGCCTACGTGCATCAGGTGATTCAGATCGAGGATGAGATCGACGATCTGGAGGAGGATCTTCGGACGGAGCATATCAACCGACTGGCGCACAATGAGTGTTCCGCGGCTCGAGGCGTCATCTTCCTCGATATGCTCAGCAACATCGAGCGGATTTCCGACCATGCGAATAACGTAGTGGGCTATGTAGCTGACGAGAAAGAGGGATAAGCGTGAAAAAGAAGGTTCTGGTAGGTTACATTATTGCAGCAATGATTGCATTAGTCGCGTTTGAATATGCATTTTGGACAAATGGCTTCAGCTATCTGGAGCATCAGAGCGAAAAAAGCTATCTGACCCAGGCTGAAATGCTGCGGGATCTCTTCCTGGCTGAGGATGTAGCCGGAGAAAGTGCCTATGAAGCATTTGCGGAGAGCTATGCCGGAACCTACAACATCCGCATCACCATCATTGACGCCGACGGCAATGTGCTGGGCGAATCCCAGGGCGCCAGTGAACTGATGAATAATCACCTGAACCGGGAAGAGGTGCAGAAGGCTTTAAAGGGTGAGAGCAACAGCCTGATTCGCAAGTCCGACACCTTCGATGTGGATTACTGCTACTGCGCCGTGCCGGTGGACAGCGGTGACTTCCACGGCGTCATGCGGGTGGCTCTGCCCTTAAGCGAGCTGAAGAACATGGACAATGAGTTCGTCCGCTCGACCCTTCTGGTGAGTCTGGTGCTGGTGGTGGTCGTCGTGTTCCTGGGAGCTTATTTCCGGAAATACGTCCAGGCCATGAAAAAGGTCGAGAATATGCGCCGGGAGTTCGTATCGAACGTGACCCACGAGCTGAAGACCCCGCTGACTTCGATCCGCGGCTTCGTGGAGACCTTGAAGGACGGCGCCATCGAGGATCCGAAGATGGCTCACAAATTCCTTGACATTATCGAGATCGAGGCGGAGCGGCTGAGTAATTTGATTCGTGATACCTTACTGCTCTCGGAGATCGAGAGCAAGCAGGATACCAGGCGGGAGCCCTGCGATGTAAATGGCGTAATCGCAGAGGTGGTGGAGCTTCTCCAGCCCAAGGTCAGGGAGCATGTCCGCCTGATTTTCCAGCCGGATCCTTCCGTTCAGCCCTACAGCTGCAACCGGGATCGCCTGAAGCAGCTTCTGATCAATCTGGTGGACAATGGCCTGAAGGCCACGGATTTCGGCGCTGTCACCATCATCTGCCACACCCTGGGCAGTCAGCTGGTGCTGGAGATCTCCGATACCGGCATCGGCATGGAGGAGGAACAGCTGGAACGCATCTTCGAGCGCTTTTATCGGGTGGACAAGGGGCGTTCTAAAGCCCAGGGCGGCACAGGACTGGGTCTGTCCATCGTGAAGCATATCGTCGAATTATATAACGGAACCATTCATGTGACCAGCAAGCCGGGGGTAGGAACGGAATTTACAGTGAAGCTGCCCTATTAAGGAGAAATCATGACAAAAAAAGTGATACTTACGATCGATGATGAAGAACATATTCTGGATCTTCTGGAGTACAATCTGGAAAAAAATGGATACGATGTCCTGCGGGCCGACACCGGAGAAAAGGGTCTGGCGATTCTGAAAACCATGCCGGTGGATCTGGTGCTTCTGGACTATATGCTGCCCGGCATGGACGGCATCGAGGTGCTGAAAAGTCTGCGGGCTGACAAGAAGCTGTCTGCGATGCCGGTCATCATGCTGACAGCGAAGGGCGAGGAGATCGATAAGGTTCTGGGTCTGGAGATGGGCGCCGACGACTATATCAGCAAGCCCTTCGGGATTCGTGAGCTGCTGGCCCGGGTAAAGGCCCTGCTTCGCCGCAGCTCTCTGGAGAAGATCGAGTCAGAGCCGGAGGATAAGATCACAGCCGGCGCTCTTCTGATTAACAATACCTCCCGGGAGGTATATATAGAAGGAAAGCCCGTATTCCTCTCCCTGAAGGAGTTCGAGCTCCTCTACCTTCTGGCCAGCCACCCGAACCGAGTCTTCACCCGGGAGCAGCTTCTGGAGCTGATCTGGGGCTATGAATACTCCGGCGAGACCCGCACGGTGGATGTCCACGTGCGAAATCTTCGGAAAAAGATCGAGCAGGATCCGGATCATCCCCAGTATATCCAGACCGTCCGGGGGATGGGTTATAAGTTTGTATAAAGGTAACTATTCAGGAAAGCCTCTGCGGCAAATGATGCCGCAGAGGTTATTTTTTTGCACGCAAAACCCTTACACCTTCTTTACAGACACTTAACGAAACCAGGCTTTTACCCTTAACATTGGCAAGCTAAGATAGTAATCACAGGGCGGGCAAGAGAAAGTCCTAAAAAATGTTCAGTACAGCCTGAAGCACTTGCTGCTGAAGGCGTAAGAACGTGATTCAGGAGTGCAAAATCCCATCGGCGAAGCCGATTTTCATGGATTTTGCAGCTTAACTGGTCAGGTACTGAGCAGTTAAGCTCTGGAGAAGAAAAGAGAGAAGAAAAGCCGGACACGTTCACCCGGCAAAAGGAGAAAAGATTATGAAAAAGAAAGCAATCACCTTACTGATGACGATGACCCTTACAGCAGCCATGCTTGCAGGATGCGGAAGCTCCTCCACCGATACCGCTGCAGATACGACAGAAGCTGCAGAGGACACCGCAGATGCAGGAACTGCTGCTGCAGCTGCTGACTTCGACGCGGACGAAGATATCTCCGTATATTCCCGTGAGGACGGATCCGGCACCAGAGGCGCCTTCATCGAGCTCTTCGGCGTAGAGGAGAAGGATGCCAGCGGTGAGAAGGTAGACAATACCACAGAGGATGCCACCATCACGAATAATACTTCCGTTATGATGACCGGTGTAGCCGGAGATGATTATGCCATCGGTTATGTATCCTTAGGTTCCCTGAATGATACCGTGAAGGCTCTGGAGATCGACGGCGTGGAGCCCACCGTAGAGAATATCAAGAGCGACAGCTACAAGGTATACAGACCCTTCAACATCGCTACCAAGGGCGAGGTCAGCGAGGCAGCACAGGATTTCATCGATTATATCCTGAGTGCTGAGGGACAGCAGATTGTAAGCGACGAGGGC
>CAVKIR010000077.1:0-6571 GCA_963656395.1 Prevotella sp. CAG:279 | reverse complement strand
AAAATAATTTATGCGGATATGTATTCTATCAATTTGTTTTTATATCAGTACAGGCTTATAATAAAGCCATCAAAAGGAACGATGTACGGCCGCACATGTTTCGAAGGTAACAGAAAAATACGAAACAAAAAAACAGAAGGGAAAGGAGATAGGGAATGTCTCAAACAACCATTACACTGCTGTTTCTCGCATTTGCAGTGATTAGCTTTATTCTCGAAAAGATTCCTCTTGGCCTCACCGCATCGATTTGCGCCATCGGCCTGACACTGACAGGAGTGCTGGACAGCACCACTACATTTTCACAGTATGTGAACAGCAACGTGATTCTCTGCGTAGGCATGTTCGTCGTAGGACAGGCGCTTTTCGAAACCGGTATGGCGAATAAAATCGGAGGTCTGGTAACCCGGTTTGCCCGGTCGGAAAAGCTGCTGATTGTGGCGATTATGGTCATCGTAGGTATCATGTCCGGCTTCTTATCGAATACCGGAACCGCAGCTGTTCTGATTCCGGTAGTCTGTGGAATCGCCGATGAATCCGGTTATTCCAGAAGCCGCCTTCTTATGCCGCTGGTATTTGCGGCAGCACTGGGCGGAAACTTATCCATCATCGGAGCACCGGGCAACCTGATGGGTGTCAATGCCCTGCAGGAGATGGGAATCGCCACCAGCTTCTTCATGTATGCACCGGTAGGCGTGCCGATGCTGATTTTCGGAATCCTGTACTTTGTGTTCATCGGCTACCGCTTCCTGCCGGACGGCAAGAATGCGAACCTGGAGGAGATGGGAGAGCAGCGTGATTTCAGCAATGTTCCGAAATGGAAGCAGATGATTTCCCTGATTGTACTGATTGTCGTGATTTTTGCCATGATTTTCGAAGATAAAATCGGTATCAGCATTCAGGTTTCCGCCTGCATCGGAGCGATTTTCCTGGTACTGACCGGTGTCTTAAGCGAGAAGGAGGCCCTGCGCTCCATCGACCTGAAGGTGGTGCTGCTCTTCGGCGGCTCCCTGTCTCTGGCAAAGGCCTTGGATACGACCGGAGCAGGCGAGATGATTGCCGACAAAATCGTAGGACTTCTGGGAAGCACACCGAATCCGCTGGTTCTTCTGCTGGTGATCTTCATCGTCACCTGCGCACTGACGAACTTTATGTCGAATACGGCCACCACGGCGCTGATGATTCCTATCGCCGTATCCCTGGCCAACAGCCTGGGCGCCGACCCGCGCTCCGTGGTCATTGCCACCGTTATCGCAGGCTCCTGTGCTTATGCTACGCCGATTGGCATGCCGGCGAACACTATGGTTGTGGGACTGGGCGGCTACAAATTCAAGGATTACGTGAAGGCCGGACTTCCGCTGATTCTCGTATCCTTCGCAATCTGCATGATCCTGCTGCCGATTCTCTTCCCGTTCTATCCGTAGGAAGCAGAGTCGAAACAGAACCTATAAATACATATGGAACTTATCTAGGAGGTAAATGGAATGACAAAAGAAAATGGTGTAAAAGTGTTGACAGATATGGTTGCTGACTTCGTCGGCCATATCGGAAAGAAGCTGCCGGATGACGTGGTAGCGAAGCTGGAGGAGTTAGGCTCCCAGGAGACCGCAGCCCTTCCGAAGGTTCTCTATGAGACCATGACCAAGAATCAGGGACTGGCTGTAGAGCTTGACCGTCCCAGCTGTCAGGATACCGGTGTATTACAGTTCTGGCTCAAGTGCGGAACGAACTTCCCTTATATCAATGAGCTGGAGGGACTTCTGAAGGAAGCTGTCGTACAGGCCACCTTCGCGACTCCGCTTCGTCACAACTCCGTAGAGACCTTTGACGAGTACAATACCAAGAAAAATGTAGGAAAGGGAACACCGACCGTATGGTGGGATATCGTTCCGAACAGCGATAAGTGTGAAATCTATGCATACATGGCAGGCGGCGGCTGCACCCTTCCGGGTAAGGCTATGGTGCTGATGCCGGGTGCCGGCTATGAAGGCGTAACCGATTTCGTGCTGGATCAGATGACCAGCTACGGCCTGAACGCATGTCCGCCGCTTCTGGTAGGCGTGGGTGTAGGAACCTCCGTAGAGACTGCAGCCCTGAATTCCAAGAAGGCTCTGATGCGTCCCATCGGCTCTCACAATGAGAATGCCAACGCAGCGAAGATGGAGACCCTTCTGGAGGATGGTATCAACAAGATCGGCCTTGGACCCCAGGGTATGGGCGGAAAGTATTCCGTCATGGGCGTAAATATCGAAAATACCGCCCGTCATCCGTCCGCCATCGGTGTCGCTGTCAATGTGGGCTGCTGGTCCCATCGCCGCGGCCACATCGTAGTGAACCCGGATCTGACCGTAACCTGTGACACCCATTCCACATGGAAATTCAATGCATAAAGGGAGGTAACATCATGATTGAAATCAGAGGAGATAAAAAAGTTCTTATAACACCGGTAAGCGCAGAGGATCTGGCGGACATCAAGATCGGAGATATTGTCTGGCTGGACGGCGATCTGATGACCTGCCGCGACGTAGCACACCGCCGCCTGGTAGAGTACGGCAGAGAGCTGCCCTACGATATCCGCAACAAGGCGATCTTCCATGCAGGCCCCATCGTCCGCAAGATCGAGGGAACCGAGGATGATTATGAGATGGTCTCTGTAGGACCGACCACCTCCATGCGTATGGAGAAATTCGAGTATGAGTTCACGAAGCTGACCGGCGTGCGTGTCATCGTCGGAAAGGGCGGCATGGGACCGAATACCGAGCGTGCCTGCAAGGAGTTCGGCGCGATCCACTGTGTATTCCCGGCCGGCTGTGCAGTCGTAGCAGCGACGGAAGTGGTAAGAATCAAGGAGCATCACTGGGATGAGCTGGGTATGCCGGAGACCTTATGGTGCAATGAGGTGAAGGAATTCGGACCCCTGATCGTATCCATCGATGCCCAGGGCCGCAACCTCTTTGAGGAAAATAAGGTGATCTTCAACGAGAAGAAGGAAGAAGCAAAGAAGGCAATTTATCCGGAAGTGAAATTTATCAAATAACGAGGAGGATGCAAAAATGCCGATGACGAAGCCTGGAAAATACGACAGTCACGGAGCCTGGGACGGATTTCGCGGAGAAATCTGGCAGGAGGAAATCAATGTAAGAGACTTTATTCAGAAGAATTATACACCCTATGACGGAGACGGATCCTTCCTGGCCGGACCGACCAAGGCGACGACCGAGCTCTGGAACGAGGTGCAGAAGCTGCAGAAGCTGGAGCGCGAAAAGGGCGGTGTCCTGGAGTGTGAGACCGAGGTAGTATCCGGTCTGACCGCTTACGGCCCGGGTTATATCAATGAGGAGCTGAAGGACGAAGAGAAGATCGTAGGACTGCAGACAGATAAGCCCTTAAAGAGAGCGTTCATGCCCTACGGCGGCATCAAGATGGCCACCAAGGCAGCGGAAACCTACGGCTATGAGATCAACCCGGAGCTGAAGAAGATCTTCACCACCTATGTCACCACACATAACGATGCGGTATTCGGCGCTTATACACCGGAGATGCGTCTGGCGAGAAAGACCCATGTGGTAACCGGACTGCCGGATACCTATGGCAGAGGCCGTATCGTGGGCGACTACCGCCGTGTCGCACTCTATGGTATCGACCGTCTGATCGAGGCCAAAAAGGTGGCACATTATCGTGCAGGCTGCGGCAACATGTATGACGAGGTCATCCGCATGCGTGAGGAGATCAGCCAGCAGTTAAAGGCCTTAAATGAGATGAAGGAGATGGCGAAGGTCTACGGCTATGATATCTCCGGCCCGGCGCGCAATGCCCGTGAGGCTGTGCAGTGGCTGTACTTCGGCTATCTGGCTGCAGTCAAGACCCAGAACGGCGCAGCGATGTCTGTAGGCCGTATCTCTACTTTCCTGGATATCTATATCGAGCGCGATCTGAAGAACGGTACCCTGACAGAGGAGGAGGCGCAGGAGCTCATCGACCATATCACCATGAAGTTCCGTATGGTGAAGTTTGCCCGTATCCCGGAGTACAATCAGTTATTCTCCGGCGACCCCACCTGGGTTACCCTGGAAGTGGGCGGCACCAGCCTGGACGGCAGACATATGGTAACGAAGAATGATTATCGTTTCCTGCATACCCTGGAGAATATGGGACCGAGCCCGGAGCCGAACCTGACGGTTCTCTACAGCCCGCGTCTGCCGAAGGCATTCCGCAGCTATGCGGCAAAGATTTCGGTAGATACCAGCTCCATTCAGTATGAGAACGACGAGGTCATGAAGCCGGAGTGGGGTGACGATTACTCCATCTGCTGCTGTGTATCCGCGACCAAGACAGGTAAGGAGATTCAGCTCTTCGGCGCACGCGCAAACCTGGCAAAGACCCTGCTTTATGCCTTCAACGGCGGCTTCGACGAGAAGCACCGCATTCAGTGCGGACCGAAGATGGAGCGCATTACCGCGGAGTATGCAGACTACGACGAGGTTATCGAGAAATTCGACTGGTGGATGGACTGGCTGGCAGATATCTATGTCAATGTGCTGAACCTGATCCACTACATGCACGATAAATACTACTACGAGGCAGCGGAGATGGCGCTGATCAACAATGACTGTGAACGCTCCTTCGCCACCGGTATCGCCGGCTTCTCCCATGTAGTAGACTCCTTAAGCGCGATCAAATACGCAAAGGTAAAGATTATCCGCGACGAGGAGGGCATTACGAAGGACTTCGAGATCGAGGGAGATTTCCCACGCTACGGAAATGATGATCCCCGTGCAGATGATATCGCAACCTGGCTGCTTCGCACCTTCTTTGATAAGATTCGCCGCCGTCACACCTACCGTGACTCCAAGCCGAGTACTTCTATCCTGACCATTACCTCAAATGTGGTCTATGGTGAGGCAACCGGAGCGACACCGGACGGACGTAAGGCATATACCTCCTTTGCCCCCGGCGCGTCACCGTCCTACGGAGCCGAGCAGAACGGCCTCCTGGCGTCCCTGAACTCCGTTGCGAAGATTCCCTACCACTGGGCCCTGGATGGCATCTCGAATACGCAGACCATCAGCCCGGATGCACTGGGACACAGCGAGGAAGAGCGGGTAGAGAATCTGGTACAGATTCTGGATGGCTACTTCGAGCAGGATGCACATCATCTGAATGTCAATGTCTTCGGCACGGAGAAGCTCATCGATGCCATGGAGCATCCGGAGAAGGAAGAGTATCAGAACTTTACCATCCGTGTATCCGGCTATGCCGTGAAGTTCATCTCCCTGACCAAGAAGCAGCAGCTTGACGTCATCGCACGTACCTGCCATAAGAGACTGTAAGAAACTGGAAAACTAAATCAGACAGGAGGACGCAATGGGGCCCCAGGAAATGCTGGACAGAGCAGAAGTGAAGAATAAATGGATGCTGACACCGCTGAAAGATTTTCGGTCTCCGCAGCTGACGGCACGGATGTGGCGGACAGCCCTGGCCGTTCTCCTGACGACAGTCCTCTATGAGTTCGGTCTGGGCAGACGCAATCCCTGCTTTGCCTTAATCGGCGCCGTCTATGGGATAGGCAGCCATTTTGAGGAGGGCTTTTACAACGGCTTCAACCGCTGTCTTGGGACACTGGTGGGCGGACTCCTTGTGATTCCCTTCTATCGACTTTATGTGAACCAACCTTTCGGAATTCCGGACTTTGTATGGGTGGTGGCAGGACTCGGCTTAGTCCTGTGGTGTAATCTGGCCCTGGGCGCAGATTCCGCCATCCAGCCCGGAACCGTCATATACTTTGTTGTCATGTTTACAGTGGGAGAGGAACGCGTCCTCACTTATACCATTGCCCGGATCCTGGATACGGGAATCGGCGTCTTCGTTGCGCTGTTATTGACTATTTTGCTGCCATCAAAATACGATAAAGAGAACGGCCTGTCCTTTCGGACCTGCCTTCTGGAAACCAAAAGTGCGTTCCAATCCTATCTGAATAAGAACCGGATTTTCCGAAGAAACGAACAGGAAAATTTCGGCACCAGCAAATCCCCGAAGCAGTAGCTTCGGGGATTTTGGGTTGTAAAAAGATAGGATAACTGGTACAATGATTGCTAGGACTTTAGGAAAAGGGCAGGAATGGATATGTACCGGATAGCGATTTGTGAAGATGAAGAGATTCTCCGTACCGGGCTGTGCGCACAGTGCGCTGCGATCCTGGAGGGACTTCAGGTAGAGCATCAAATCAAAACCTATTCCTCGGCAGAGGAGCTGGAGGAGGCCTTTCAAAAAGGCGAGGGTTTTTCTCTTCTCTGTCTCGACATTCTGATGAACGGAAAAAACGGAATGGAGCTGGCGCGTGAGCTTCGAAAAAAGGATGAGAAGACCAGCATCGTATTTATCACCGGTTCCGTGGAGTTCCTGAAAGACGGATACAGCGTTCGTCCCATCCAGTATCTTCTAAAGCCGGTGAAGCCGGAGGAGTTAGAGGAGACTATCCGGACGGATCTGCGTCTCCATCATCAGTCCCGCACTGTGACGCTTCGCGCCGGCAGCCGAACGCTGATTTTGCCGGTGGAGGACATCCTCTATGCAG
>CAVKIR010000076.1:0-6606 GCA_963656395.1 Prevotella sp. CAG:279 | reverse complement strand
CTGACGGAACCCATAAAACTTCCGGTCGGATACGACAGCTTTGCAGAAATTCGTAACGGAGACTTTTACTACGTAGATAAAACCGGATTGATCGAGCAAATTTTCACAAATCAGGGCGAAGTGAGCATCTTTACCCGCCCCCGGCGCTTCGGCAAGACCCTGAACATGAGCATGCTGAAATATTTCTTCGAGCTGGGAAGCGACAAGACCCTCTTTGCGGGAACGAAGATCGCGGAGAATCATGAGCTCTTTTCACAGCATCAGGGCAGTTATCCTGTGATCTTCCTGACCCTGAAGGACGTGGAGGGTCTGCATTTCGAGGCTGCGCAGTACCAGATGAAGGAACTGGTGGGAAGAGAAGCCGAGAGATTTTCCTTTCTGAAGGAGAGCTCAGCGCTCAGCAAGGAGGAGCAGGAGCGGTATGCTGCCGTCGTAAGGCAGGAGAATGGAAAATATGTCATGGACGAGGAGACCCTCTATGGCTCCCTTCGCACCCTCTCGGAGCTTCTCTATCAGCACTATGGTAGAAAGACAGTCATCCTGATCGACGAGTACGATGTGCCGCTGGATAAGGCATTTCAAAATGGCTACTATCGGGAGATGGTTTCTCTGATCCGGGCGATGTTCGGAAAAGCGATGAAGACCAATCCCTATCTGGAATTTGCGGTTCTGACAGGCTGCCTCCGGATTTCCAAGGAGAGCATTTTCACAGGCCTGAATAACTTCAAGATTTTCTCGATTACCGACGTCCGCTTCGATGAGCAGTTCGGCTTTACGGAGAAAGAAGTCAAAGAACTTCTGGCCTATTACCATCTGGAGGATCGCTTTGACGAAATGAAGGAGTGGTACGACGGCTACCGCTTCGGCAATGCCGAGATCTATTGCCCCTGGGATGTCATCAACCACGTGGATCGTGTGAAGGCAGACCCGGACGCCCGCCCCGAGGCCTATTGGATCAACACCAGCGGAAATGGACTGGTGAAGCGCTTTATCGAAAAGGCGACGAAGACCACCCGAACCGAGATCGAAAAGCTGATCGCCGGGGAGGGGATCGAGAAGGAGCTGCGCCTCGACCTGACCTACGATGAGATCGATAACAGCATCGAGAACCTCTGGAGCGTGCTTTTTACCACAGGCTACCTGACCCAGGAGGGCAGAAATGAGGACGGAGCCTACAGGCTTCGGATTCCGAACCAGGAGGTGCGGGAGGTCTTTCGCCTCCAGATTCAGGACTGGTTTAAAAAGACAATCTTCTCGAATACCGACAGGCTGCAGGCCTTCTGGACGGCTCTGGAGGAGGGCGATACCGAGGGCATCGAGAGATACCTGAATCGCGTCCTCAGCAATTCCATCAGCGTCTTTGATACGAGAGAAAAAGAGAATTCCTATCACAATCTTCTGGTGGGTATCCTGGCCGGCAATGCGGACTGGCTGGTGCGCTCCAATGTGGAGGCCGGCGAGGGCTTCGCGGATATCATCGTGGAGCTTGACGATCCGGATGCCGGCATCGTCATAGAAGTAAAGGCAACGAAGGAGCTTTCAGAGCTTCCGGGAGCCTGCGAAAAGGCCTTGGATCAGATCAAGGAAAAACGATATTTCCAGTATCTGGAAAATGAAGGGCGCGAGGAGATAAGGCTTTTTGGGATAGCCTTTTGTAAGAAGCGCTGCCGGGTCGCGACGGAGACATACCCGGGATGAAGGCAGGCCTACGAGAACATTCTAAAATCAGAAAGGAGGGAGGAGCTATGCTGACGAAGAGAATGCAGTATTTAAAAAAAGAGAAGGATCGGGGCGTCTCCCTGGTGATTGTGCTCTGCGTATCGGCCTTCTTCGTGGCCTTCGCGGCGGCCCTCCTCTATACGGCGGGACTTCTGACCGCCCAGAGTACCGCGCGCCTGAGTCAGGAGCGACTTTACCTGCTGGCGAAAAGCTACAGTGAGGTCCTGAATCAGGAGCTCATCACGCCCACGGAAAAACAGGCAGAGACAGGGGGGAATGCATCCTTTTATGCCTTTGTCAATGCCTTCCTGGACAATAGCCAGTATGCCGACGATGTGGTCTATGACTTCGTATTGACGGAGGAATCACAGGCACAGGACGTCATCAAGAATGGCGGCTACGGGGAGCTGCGCGTGTCTCTGACCCGGATCCAGAACGGAGAGGATGGGGCGAATACACTGGAGGGAACCCTGGATGCAAATGAAAGCAATTATTCCGGTGCGATTGCCAGCCTGCAAAATACCACCGTCCGCCAGTATCTGGTGCAGGTGGATGTGACCGCCACATTGGATGGGGACAGCTATACCTACAGCACGGAGTATACCCGAGAAGAGAAATACAGCCTCAGCTTCTCGCATAATGGGTATACGATCGTCTGGGATGGAAACGGTTGGCATATAGGGAATACATCCGGCCAGGCGTATACACCGAATCCAGAAGATGGAAAGATTACCTATAAGTTCGACAAGTCCCAGACGACGAGCTGCAGGTTCATCGAGAACACCTTCGATGCAGACTACACATCCACTACAACTACAAACGAATAGTTGACAATGACGTACAATGTATTATACTTGAATTACAAAGATGACAAAGGAGGTGCCGGCCATGGCAACAACATTGGTGCAGGTAAGGGTGGATGATGAGCTGAAGGATCAGGCAACAGCCCTATATGATGCATTGGGAATTGATTTATCCACGGCAGTGCGGATGTTTTTGAAAAGATCCATTATGGTAAATGGAATTCCTTTTAACATGACATTGTCTCAAAGCGATATAAAAGCGGAACGGGCAGCGAGAGCACTCCGGGAGCTGAGCAATGCAGCAAAGGCAAACGGAACCTCGGATATGACGCTGGAAGAGATCAATGCCGAGATTGATGCAGTCAGAAAGAAAAGATAGAGGAGACAGCGCAATGCACTATTATGCTGTAATAGACACAAATGTGCTGGTTTCCGCTATGCTGAAATACCAGTCCGTGCCCGGGAAGATTGTGACTGAGGTGCTTTTGGGTAATCTGACTCCCTTACTGTGTGATGAAATCCTTGCAGAGTATCAGGAAGTCCTGGCACGGCCTAAATTCAGATTTGACCGGAAAGCGGTAGATGTATTTCTGGATGGAATCAGAAGCAGAGGAATGTTTGTAGATGCGGCTCCTGTAGAAGAGGTTCTTCCGGATCCGAAGGATGTTGTCTTTTATGAGGTAGTTATGGAAGGTCGCAAGGAACAGGATGAGGCCTATTTAGTTACGGGGAATGTCAAGCATTTTCCTGTAAAATCCTACGTGGTAACACCGAAGGAAATGCTTGCTGTCATGCAAAAATCAGAAGGAGGCGATGCCGATGCGAATCCGTAAGATTCTCTCCTCCCGCTCGGGAGATACGCTGGTGGAGGTCATGGCCAGCATCGTCCTCTTTCTTCTGATGATGGGGATTCTGCAGGGGGCTGTGGCCTACAGCGGAAGCGCCCTGAAGAAGAACCGTGAGATTCGCCAGGAGAACAGTAAAATTCTGGAAAAAGTGCGGGCAGCCGAGGCAGAAGGTGATAAGACGAAAAAAGGAAGCGTCACGGAGACCTTCCAGGCCATCGATTCCAGCCTGACGACCCGGGGAAATGAGGTCTTCTCGGTGACGGCAGATCTCTATACCATCACCGTGCCTGCGGCGAGTGAGGAAAAAAATGTCACCTTTTCTTTCTACGGTACGACGAAGAGTGCATCGAGCGGCACGGACGGGGATGGATCCGGAAGTGCGACATCCGGAGGCGACTCTTCCGGACAAGGTTCGACAGGTACGGGAGGTGACGGCACATGAGTAGAAAAAAAGTCACCCGGGCATCGGTAAGCACCTGTCTTCGCTCCCGCTCCGGCACTACCCTGGTGGAGCTTCTGGCCTCCCTGATGCTGCTGACCATCGTGGTCTCCATGGCCGCCGTGGTGCTTCACGGCGCCTATCGCATCTACCAGCGGATCCAGAGAACCCAGGACGCCTATGCCATCGTCGATACCCTGGGAACGGAGCTGCAGGACATCGTAGGCGAGGGCTGCGGCTATGTGAAGCTCTATGCGGATGCATACAGCATAAGCGGCCAGATAGGAACCGATGGGAAGACAAATGGATCCGAGGTGCTGGAATTCCTGGATTCCAACGGCTATGTGATGCTGGTGAGCGCCGAGGGCTGTAGCGAGACGCAGCTCTATACCGGAACCGATCCGAAGGCGGAAGCGAAGCAGAATGGAACATTCGCCAAAGTAGAGGCGGGTCAGCTGGTGGTGCGCTACTATACCCGGGAGAATGACGGCCGCTATAGCTATCAGTTAAGTGACGGTACGCCGGTAGCCCGGGCGGCCGCGAAGGTCTACGGCGAGGGCTTCTATATGGATTACCGGGTGAAGGTAAGCTTCCGCCTGCCGGAGAATATCGACACCGGCACCGATTCAGATACCGATTCAAATACCGATTCAGATACCGGCACAGCAGGGAAGACCGGCACGATCCTGGCCGACGTGTCAGTGATGGAAAAAAGTGGCACTGAAACCATCGCTTCGGATACATTCGTTCTTGATTTTCGGCGCGAATTGAAGTATAGTGACAGTATAACAGCGAAAGCCTACAGTTCCGATGAAACGTAATGCTTCGGAAGCCCTTGTGAATCCGGAAGTTCGGAAGCGGCACGTCCCCGGAACCGCAGACTCAGCTGAAAAAAGAGAAGAGAAGGAGAAACGAGATGTTCAAAAAACTCAAAGAAAACAAAAAAGGCTTCACCCTGGTAGAGCTCATCGTAGTTCTGGTTATCCTGGCCATCCTGGCAGCCCTGCTGGTACCGGCACTGACGGGATACATCGATAAGGCGAAGAAGAAATCCATCATCGCAGAGACCAGACAGTGCGTCATGGCAGCACAGACACTGGTGGATGAGAAGTATGGAGCAAAGCTTGAGGGAACTGCGGTTACTGTAGAGAAAAACAACAGTGATGTGACATATGATGACATTAAGACCCTGGCAGAGGTGAAGGGAGATATCACTGCAGTGACTCTTACCACCACCAAGGATGGTGCAACCACTACAGAAGATGGTTCAGCAGTCAATGCCATCAAGACTCTTACCTATGAGAAGAGTGGCTATACATGTATCTACAGACCGAATCCGGATAAAGGTACAACCAACTCCGACGGCGATTATAATGTCGAAAAAGCAACTGCAACTGAGTAATCTAGATTCATCGCAAAGAAAGGACCCTCCCCATGCCGACCCCACCCACCGCTGCAGAACCGAATAGAGTGAAGCGTCACCGGTGGATACGGCATGGCCTGACGGTCCTTTGCATCCTGCTTCTGGTGGTGGTGCTTTTGGCACCCGGCGCGCTGGAGCTTCTGTACCGGGCGGATGCCCGGACAGCGCTTCGGAACGCCCGGTCCATCCGGATCGCACTCCAGGTCACCGCCACCGAGAAGTACGGAGCCGGCGCCCCCTTCGCCGATGCGGCGAAGCAGGGCGGCGTAGCCGAGGGCGTCTATGAGGACGTCCTTTTCTTAAGTAAGGCATCGGGAGAATTCTGGATCCTGAAGACCGACGAGACCGGCTATGAGGTGGAGGCCTTCCTCTATCAGGAGAACGAGTATACCGTCTGGTATCACAGCGAGACCGGCCGATATACCGTCTACCATGACCGGCTGCTCATCGGAGATGGGGAGGAAGTATGACAGAATTGCGATTTCTGGAAGGGCTTCTTACCCTCATTCGATTCTTTTTCGGAGCCTGCATCTTCAGCTTCTTAGGTGTGGTGGCGGATCGCCTGCCCAGAGGCGAGGGCATCGTCAGGGGACGAAGCCATTGTACCGCCTGCGGTCGAACCCTGACAGCGGCGGAGCTGATTCCCTGTATCAGCTATCTTGCTTTACGAGGACGCTGTAAGGGCTGCGGCGCGCCGATCCCCCGCAGAGCGTTCTTCGGCGAGCTGGCCGGAGGACTTGCATGGATCCTGTGCGCGGAGCGCTTCGGATTCGGATACACCGAGCTCCTGTCGATGGAGGGCGCGGTGGTTTTTTGTTATCTTGGAATTTTACTGGTCGTGGCCCTCATCGACTGGGACACCCAGATCATTTATAATCGGTTCCATATCCTGATCGTCATACTGGCCGTGACCCAGCTTTTTCTGGCTCCGGGACACGGCCTCGGAGATCGGATCCTGGGAGCCCTCATCGTATCGGTACCCATGCTGGTGCTGACACTGATCGTGCCGGGCGCCTTCGGCGGCGGGGATATCAAGCTCATGGCGGCCTCGGGACTCTTCCTCGGCACGGACGCCATCGTCTGCGCCATGTTCTTCGGCCTCCTAAGCGGCGGCGCCTATGCAGCCTGGATGCTGGCCACGAAGAAGCTGGGACGAAGCGATCACTTTGCCTTTGGCCCCTTTCTGGCTCTTGGCCTGGCCATCGCAGTCTTCTGGGGTGACGGCATCGCAGCCTGGTACCTGAGCGTACTGTAAGCGTCAGAAGAACAGGGGCGCACAGGCGGCGTAAGCAAAGTTTCGGGTGTTTTGACACCCGAACATTTTGGTTACACGAATTGTTCCGTGCTTCGCACTCCCACAATTCTACTTCAATT
>CAVKIR010000075.1:0-6701 GCA_963656395.1 Prevotella sp. CAG:279 | reverse complement strand
GGTAAAGGGAAGCTATTCGCAGCGCATCCTTTTTCAGGTGATTTGGATCATTGTAGCGATTGTAGCGCCCTGTTTTCAGTATGTAGCGGGTATTCTCCCACTCCTGTTTCCGGGAACCGGAATCAAGATTATGGGAATTATAAAAAAATAACAATACAAAACCAAAAGGATAGGAGGTGAAGAGGTATGGAAGTGGATATTTCGGGTGCACGCGTCTTTTTCACGATACCGACCAAGATTCCGATCCTGGGGGATCTCCAGATCAGCGAGACCCTGGTGGTAAGCTGGATCGTCATGGCCTTGATTACAGGCCTTTGTATCTGGCTGACCCATGATTTGAAAGTGGAAAAGATTTCCAAACGTCAGGCGGTGGCGGAGCTCCTGGTGGAGACAGCGAACAAATTCGTCATCGGCAATGCGGGTGAGAAGTTCCGAAAGCTGATTCCCTTTGTGGCAGCTCTGTTCTCCACAAGCGTGATTTCGAATCTGATCAGCCTGATCGGGCTTCGAAGTCCTACGGCGGATCTGTCGACGGAGGCGGCCTGGGCCGTCGTGGTATTTATCATGATCACGGCGCAGAAGATTAAGACCAGCGGAATCGGCGGTTATCTGAAGGGCTTCACGACACCGATTGCGGTCATGACGCCGTTCAATGTTCTGTCGGAAATGGCGACACCGATCAGCCTGGCCTGCCGTCATTTCGGCAATATTCTTTCGGGCGTGGTTATCAATGCCCTGATTTACGGAGCACTGGCTGTAGCCAGCAGTGCTCTGCTTGGCCTGATTCCGGGCGCGGTCGGAGATGTGCTGTCGCAGATCCCGATTCTCTCGGTCGGTATTCCGGCGATCACATCGGTCTACTTTGACTGGTTCTCCGGTATGATGCAGGCATTTATCTTCTGCATGCTGACGGTCATGTATATCGCCAACGCAGCAGAAGAGTAAGTTCAAAAAATCAAAAAGAAAACTCATTTTAGGAGGAAAACGAATATGGAATTTCAGTTACTTGCAAAAGGTATCGCATTAGCAGGATGTGCAATTGGAGCAGGACTGGCGCTGATCGCCGGTATCGGACCTGGTATCGGAGAAGGTAATGCCGTATCCAAGGCCTGCGAAGCTATCGGACGTCAGCCGGAGTGCAAGGGCGATGTAACCTCTACCATGCTTCTTGGCTGTGCTATCGCAGAGACCACCGGTATCTATGGTTTCGTAACCGGTCTGCTTCTGATCTTCGTGGCACCGAGTATGTTCATGGGCTTCCTGGGATAGTCCGCGAGGATGCAGGAAACAGAAGGAAGATAACAGGAGGTCACAGGCATGAGTGTACAGGAATTAGTCGGTATTGTGCCCTGGACGTTTGTCGCGCAGATCTGTAATCTGTTTATCCAGATGTATCTGATCAAGCGCTTCCTGTTCAAGCCGGTGAATCAGATGCTCGAGAAGAGAAGAGCATTGGCGGACGCACAGATCCGCGAGGCCGAGGAGGCCAAGACGGAGGCGAATGCCATCAAGACCGAGTACGAACAGAATATGAAGGAAGCGAAGGAGAAGGCAAATGAGATCCTTACCACTGCCCAGAAGACGGCAGCGCTTCAGAGCGAAGAGGTGCTGAAGGAGGCCGCTGCGCAGGCAGCTGCCCTGAAGTCAAAGGCAGAGAGCGACATTGCCCAGGAGAAGAGAAAGGCTGTCAATGAAATCAAGGATGAGATTGGCGGCATAGCCGTGGAGATCGCCGGAAAGGTGATCGAGCGGGAGATCAGCGAAGAAGATCATACGAAACTCATAGATGAATTTATCGCGAATGTAGGTGAGGCATCATGACACAGTATGCCAGAGTATATGGCGGCAGCCTCTATGAGCTCGCCGTCGAAGAAAAGCTTGACGATGTCATCGGGGAAGAGATGAAGGAGATCCGGGAGCTGTTTCGGCAAAATCCGGACTACCTGAAGCTGCTCTGCGAGCCCTCGATTCCGAAGCAGGAACGAACAAAGCTTATCGAGGACGCCTTTGGCGGACAGGCAGAGCGCTATCTGGTGAATTTCATGAAGCTTCTGTGTGAGCGGAATCTCCTGGGAGAGTTCGCAGGCTGCTGTGCGGAATTTACACGGCGCTATCACGCAGACCACGGAATTGCCGAGGCAGTGGTCACCAGCGCGGTGGCCTTAAGCGAAGCACAGCTTCAGGCCCTGAAGGAGAAGCTGGAAAAGGTAAGCGGCAAGACTGTGGAGCTTATACAGAAGCTGGACGCTTCGGTAGTGGCAGGCTTACGTGTAGAGCTGGAAGGAAAGCAGCTGGACGGAACAGTTCAGGGCAGAATGTCAGGAATTTCCAGAAAGCTGAACGAAGTAATCGTGTAACTAAAAAAATACTGTATATAAGGATGGGAATGGAAACATGCAATTAAAACCAGAAGAAATATCCAAGGTCATCCGCAGCCAGATCAAATACTATGACAATGCCATTCAGCAGAATGAGACCGGTACGGTCTTGATGGTCGGTGACGGTATTGCCAGAGCCAGCGGTCTTGTCAACTGTATGGCAGGCGAGCTCCTGGAGTTTGAGGACGGCAGCTTCGGAATGGCCCAGAACCTGGAAGAGAACAGCGTGTCCATCGTATTGTTTGGTTCCGACGAGAACATCAGCGAGGGACAGACTGTAAAACGTACCGGCAAGGTCGTATCCGTTCCGGTCGGAGAAGCGATGATTGGACGTGTCGTAAACGCTCTGGGACAGCCGATCGACGGCGCAGGCCCCATCGTGACGGAGTCTTACCGCCCGATCGAGAGCCCGGCTCCCGGTATCTGCGAGAGAAAGAGCGTATCCGAGCCGCTGCAGACCGGTATCAAGGCCATCGACTCCATGGTTCCGATCGGACGCGGCCAGCGTGAGCTGATCATCGGTGACCGTCAGACCGGTAAGACGACCATTGCGGTCGATACCATTATCAACCAGAAGGGACAGAACGTGATCTGTATTTATGTAGCCATCGGTCAGAAGCGTTCTACCGTAGCCAGTCTGGTAGAGACCTTAACGAAGAACGGCGCCATGGATTACACCGTCGTGGTAGCCGCTACTGCATCCGAGGCAAGCCCGCTGCAGTATATCGCGCCCTATTCTGGCTGTGCCATGGGCGAATACTTTATGCATCAGGGAAAGCATGTGCTGATTATCTATGATGATCTGAGCAAGCATGCGGTGGCATACCGTGCACTCTCCCTGCTGATTCGTCGTCCGCCCGGACGTGAGGCTTACCCGGGCGATGTCTTCTATCTGCATTCCAGACTTCTGGAGCGTGCAGCGAAGCTGGATGACGAGCACGGCGGCGGTTCCATGACGGCACTGCCCATCATCGAGACCCAGGCAGGCGATGTATCCGCCTACATTCCGACGAACGTCATCTCCATTACTGACGGACAGATCTTCCTGGAGACGGAGCTGTTCCACTCCGGCGTTATGCCGGCGGTCAACCCGGGTATCTCCGTATCCCGAGTAGGCGGAAATGCACAGATCAAGGCGATGAAGAAGGTAGCCGGTACCCTGAAGCTTCTGTATTCCCAGTACCGCGAGCTGCAGAGCTTCGCACAGTTCGGTTCCGATCTGGATGCCGATACGAAGTCACGTCTGGAGCAGGGAGCCCGTATCGTGGAGGTCTTAAAGCAGAACCAGAACGCACCGGCAGCGGTAGAGAAGCAGGTAGCGATCCTCTATGCGGTAACCAGAGGTATCCTGACGAAGATTGCTACAGAGGATGTAAGGGCATACGAGACAGGTCTCTATACATACCTGGATACCGATGCCGCAGGTGCTGCAGCGATGCAGGAGATCCGCTCCACAGGCAAGCTGGAGGAGGATACCGAAGCGAAGCTTAAGAGCGCCCTGGATGCCTATACCGAGCAGTTTCTGAATACAAGAACTGAAAAATAAGTGATAGAGGAGGAAGCATATGGCTGCAAATATGAAAGCGGTGAAGCTGCGGATCCGAAGTGTGCAGAGCACCATGCAGATCACCAAGGCGATGGAACTTGTAGCATCCTCCAAACTGCGTAAAGCAAAGGAACGTGCAGAAACCTGCCGTCCCTATTTCCGGGAGCTTCATGAGACCCTGCAGGATATCGCCGACGGCAATACGGATTTTACCTCCGTCTACGTGAAGAATGCAGCGTCCGAGAAGTACTGCTTTGTCGTCATGGCCGGCGACCGCGGACTGGCCGGCGGCTACAATTCGAATCTCTTCAAGGCAGCGGAAGCGGCCATGGAGGGGAAGGATTGCATGGTGCTGCCCATCGGCAGGAAGGCGGTAGAGCATTTCAGGAGAAAGGGAATCCCCAGCATCACCGACAAATATGCGGAGATCGAGGATATCTCGGTGGCAAACTGCTTCGAGATGGCAAGTATGCTTTGCAAGGAATTTAAGAATAAGGAATTCGGTCATATCGAGCTTTGCTATACAAGGTTCGTGTCCATGCTGTCCCAGCAGCCGGATGTCATATCCATGCTGCCGCTGTCCGACCTGACCAGGGCAGAGGGAGAGAAGAAGGAGCTGGTACGGAACCTGATTCTCTATGAGCCCAGCGCAGAGGAGGTCTTTGACGCCATCGTGCCGGAGTATCTGGCAGGCCTTATCTACGGCGGTGTCTGCGAGGCCCAGGCCAGCGAGCTGGCTGCCCGTAGAATGGCCATGGAGGCGGCGACCGGCAATGCAGAAGAGATGATCGAGAACCTGAACCTGTTTTATAACAGAGCCCGTCAGGCCAGCATAACGCAGGAAATCACAGAGATTGTTGGAGGTGCGGAAGGCATCTGATATTATATCTATAAGGAGATTCAGGAATGAGTGAAAAACACATTGGTGAGGTAGTGCAGATCACCGGACCCGTACTGGACATCCGGTTTGCTCACGACGAGCTGCCTGCACTGCTGAATGCCATTGAAATCGATAACAACGGCAGCAAGCTGACCGTTGAGGTGGCACAGCAGATCGGCGACAATACGGTCCGCTGTATCGCCATGAACTCCACGGACGGTCTCGTCAGAGGAGCGAAGGCTCTGGATACCGGAAAGCCCATCGAGGTTCCGGTAGGCGAGGAGTGCCTGGGACGTGTATTCAACCTTCTGGGCGATCCGGTGGATAATCAGCCCGCTCCGGACGCGAAGGAGCACTGGTCCATTCACCGTCCGGCTCCGTCCTATGAGGAGCAGGTTCCGGCGACGGAGATCCTGGAGACCGGCATCAAGGTCGTAGACCTGATCTGCCCCTACGCAAAGGGCGGTAAGATCGGTCTGTTCGGCGGTGCAGGAGTAGGAAAGACCGTCCTGATCATGGAGCTGATCCACAACGTAGCGACGGCTCACGGCGGTATATCCGTATTCACCGGCGTAGGAGAGCGTACCCGTGAGGGTAATGACCTTTACAATGAAATGAAGGAAAGCGGCGTCATCGACAAGACCGCCCTGGTCTACGGTCAGATGAACGAGCCCCCCGGAGCCCGTATGCGTGTCGGCCTTTCCGGCCTGACCATGGCAGAGTACTTCCGTGATGTGAAGAATCAGGACGTGCTTCTGTTTATTGACAATATTTTCCGTTTTACCCAGGCGGGTTCCGAGGTATCCGCTTTGCTTGGACGTATGCCCTCCGCAGTAGGTTACCAGCCCACCCTGGCGACAGAGATGGGTACGCTGCAGGAGCGTATCACTTCCACAAGAAAGGGATCCATCACCTCCGTGCAGGCAGTCTATGTGCCGGCGGATGACCTGACAGACCCGGCTCCGGCTACCACCTTTACCCATCTGGATGCGACCACGGTACTTTCCCGTGAGATCAGCGCCCAGGGTATCTATCCGGCCGTCGATCCGCTGGATTCCACCAGCCGTATCCTTTCCCCGGAGATCGTAGGCAAGGAGCACTATGAGGTGGCCCGTGCGGTACAGCAGGTGCTGCAGCGTTATAAGGAGCTGCAGGACATCATCGCCATCATGGGTATGGACGAGCTGTCCGAGGAGGATAAGCTGACGGTCAACCGTGCCCGTAAGGTACAGCGTTTCCTGTCCCAGAGCTTCTCGGTGGCAGAGCAGTTTACAGGTATGCCGGGAAGCTATGTTCCGCTGAAGGAGACCCTGCGGGGCTTCCGCATGATTCTGGACGGCGAGTGCGACGAGATACCGGAGAGCTGCTTCCTGATGGCAGGAACCATCGACGATGTATTTGAGAAAGCGAAGAAGCAGTAAAGGGGGATGTCTATGAAGACTTTTCCGTTACGAATCGGAACACCGGACGGACTGCTTTTCGAAGGAGAGGCCGAGCGGATCGTCTGCAGAACCATCACCGGCGATCTGGCGATCCTGGCCGGACACAGTAATTTCTGCACCGCCCTCGGTATGGGACATGCCCATGTGGTACTCCCGGACGGGAGCAGCCGCGAGGCAGCCTGCATCGGCGGTATGCTTTCTGTGATGAACGGCACCTGCCGTCTCATGGCCACTACCTGGGAATGGAAAGAGGACATCGATGAGGCACGTGCGGAGAAGGCCAAAGAGAGAGCCGAGAAGCAGCTGCAGGACAAGAACCTCAGTGAGCGCGACTATCGGCTGGCAGAAGCCAAGCTGAAGAGAGCTTTGCTCCGTCTGGATGTAAAAGAGTAAGAATTAAGGTAACTATTCAGGACAGCCCGAAGCACTTGCTGCTGAGGGCGTATGAACATGAT
>CAVKIR010000074.1:0-6814 GCA_963656395.1 Prevotella sp. CAG:279 | reverse complement strand
ACTATTCAGAGCCATGCAAAACTGCGTTCTGCGAATGCTTGCATTCAGGCAGATGAGCAGTTTTATATGGCGAAGTAACCACATGAGCAAAAGAAAAGCCTCGCAGAGGCGATTTTGCGAATGGGGTTCTGAATAGTTACAAATATATAAATAAACCCTATACCATAAAAAAGTGCTCCGGAGGGCTCCGGGGCACTTTTTTAGTTCTATTCCCACATATTGACAGAAAAATAACAAATAAACAGGAAAAGCAAGGCTATGCTGAAACCCGAGTATATTAGTCGGAATTAACAAAAACAGATGTGAAAATAACAGGATAATAAAACAGAACAACAAAAAATCCTTCAAAAAGTATCAAATTTTTATCAAATAGGGGTTGTTAAAGCTTTAACAGTATAGTATAATGATTGAGATTGATAGAAAATTGTCAAAAGACAAGAAACAAGCATAACAAGTCATAAAAAGGAGGTAGTCAAATGGTGTACAGCTATTACCCGGGCTGCACGTTGAAGAACAAAGCCCAGGATCTGGACCGTTACGCCAGAATGTCCGCGGAGGCTCTGGGCTTCACCCTTCAGGAGATCGAAGAGTGGCAGTGCTGCGGAGCGGTCTATCCACTGGCGTCCGATGAGATCGCCACGAAGCTGTCTGCAGTCCGGGCGTTGAACGACGCGAAGGAAAAGGGGCGTGATCTGGTTACCCTCTGTTCCGCCTGTCATCACGTGATCAAGCGCGTCAACGACGACATGCAGAATGTGGAGGACATCCGTACCCGCGCCAACAATTATCTGAAGCTTTCCGAGCCCTATGAAGGAGAGACAAAGGTGCTTCATTACCTGGAGGTCTTACGGGATCGCGTCGGCTTCGATAAGATAAAAGAGAAGGTCACCCATCCGCTGACCGGACGCAAAATCGGCGCCTACTACGGCTGTATGCTGCTTCGCCCAAGCGATATTATGGCCTTTGACGATCCGGAGAATCCCACCATCATCGAGGATTTCATCCGTGCGCTGGGAGCGGAAGCCGTAGTCTATCCCTTGCGAAATGAGTGCTGCGGCGGCTATGTCTCCTTAAAGGATAAGCCCCTGGCCGGGAAAATGGTGGATCGGGTCATGGAAAGCGCGGCGGACCACGGAGCGGAAGAATTGATTACCGCCTGTCCCCTCTGCCTTTATAACCTGCGAAACAGCGGAAGCGCGAAGAAGCTTCCGGTTACATACCTGACCGAGCTTCTGGCGGAGGCTCTGGGATTGATTCCTGAAAAGACAGCGGAAGGAGGAGCAGACCATGCAGAAGGCTGATATGGCGAAGGCCGATAGACTTCGTGAGATGAGCGGCGTCAACACCCGAAAATGTATGAAGTGCGGAAAATGCTCCGCATCCTGTCCCTCCTACGAGGAGATGGATATCCGTCCCCACCAGTTCGTTTCCTATGTGGAGAGCGGCGACATCGAGCCCCTTTTGAATTCTACCAGTATCTGGAAATGCCTTTCCTGCTTCGCCTGCGTGGAGCGCTGTCCGCGAGACGTAAAGCCAGCGAAGCTCATCGAAGCAGTGCGCCAGATGGTGGTGCGTTCACGAGACGGCAATTACTTAAGTCCCAACGAAGTACCGGAGTTACTGGACGAGGAGCTGCCACAGCAGCTTTTGGCCAGTGCGTTCCGCAAATACAGCAAATAAGCAGGAGGTGAAGAAAAGTGCAGAGAATAGGAGTATTTGTCTGTCATTGCGGTACGAACATTGCAGCGACGGTGGATGTGAAGCGTGTGGTAGAGGCTGCGGCAAAGGAGCCGGGCGTCGTTCACGCAGAGGACTACCAGTATATGTGTTCCGAGGCAGGACAGCTGAAAATCCGGGAGGCCATCGAGCAGAAGCACCTGACTGGTATCGTTGTCTGTTCCTGTTCCCCCAGAATGCACGAGAATACATTCCGCCAGGCAGCCAAGCGGGCGGGCATCAACCCCTACATGGTGGAGATTGCCAACATCCGTGAGCACTGTTCCTGGATTCATAAAAATATAGAAGAGGCCACAGAGAAGGCGATTATCCTGGCTCGGGCGGCCATCGCCAAGGTTACGCTGAATGCGCCCCTGACTCCGGGCACCAGCCAGGTGGTAAAAAGAGCCCTGGTCATCGGCGGCGGTATCGCCGGTATCCAGACGGCTCTGGATATCGCAGACGCAGGCTACGAGGTAGACATCGTGGAGAAGACCCCCAGCATCGGTGGAAGAATGTCACAGCTTGACAAGACCTTCCCTACCCTGGACTGCTCCGCCTGCATCCTGACGCCGAAGATGGTGGAGGCTGCAGCCCATGAGAAGATTACCATCTATACCTACAGCGAGGTGGAGAAGGTCAGCGGCTTCGTAGGCGATTTCCACGTGGATATCCGCAAGAAAGCCAGAAGCGTCGATATGAGCAAGTGTACCGGCTGCGGTGTTTGCCAGGAGAAGTGTCCGTCCCGGAAGACGCCTAATGAGTTCAACCGCGGCTTGGATACAAGAAGTGCCATCTATACCCCCTTTGCCCAGGCCATTCCGAATGTGCCGGTCATCGACCGGGAGCATTGCACCAAGTTCAAGACCGGAAAATGCGGTGTCTGCTCCAAGGTTTGCCAGGCAGGTGCCATCGATTACGATCAGCAGGATGAGATCATCACCGTGGATTACGGCGCTATCGTCGTAGCCACCGGCTTCGATACCATCAAGCTGGATAAATATGACGAATATGCATACAACCAGAGCCCGGATGTCATCACATCCCTGGAGCTGGAGCGTATCATGAACGCAGCAGGCCCCACCAAGGGTCATCTGGAGCGCATGTCTGACCACAAGCCTCCGAAGTCCATGGTCTTCATCCAGTGCGTGGGTTCCCGCTGCGCCGACAAGCGCGGCAAGAGCTATTGCTCCAAGATCTGCTGTATGTATACCGCGAAGCACGCCATGCTCATCCGCGACAAATACCCGGATGTGGATGTGACCGTCTTCTATATCGACGTGCGTACCCCGGGCAAGAACTTCGATGAGTTCTACCGCCGCGCCGTAGAAGAGTACGGTGTTCATTACATCAAGGGTCAGGTCGGCAAGGTAGCGCCCCAGGGCGACAAGCTGCTGGTACAGGGCGTAGACCTCTTAGATAACAAGCGCATCCTGATGGAGGCCGACATGGTGGTTCTGGCCACTGCCATTGTGCCCAACCCGGATGTGAGAAAGATAGCGACCATGCTGACAGCCAGCATTGACACGAATAACTTCCTGACCGAGTCCCACGCCAAGCTGCGTCCGGTGGAATCCCCCACCGCGGGTATCTTCCTCTCCGGCGTCTGCCAGGGACCGAAGGATATCCCGGAGACGGTAGCCCAGGCCGGTGCCGCTGCCGTGAAGGTCGTAGGCCTTCTGGCAAAGGATCATCTGGTGACGAATCCGTGTACGGCCAAGGCGGATCCCATCTTCTGTAACGGCTGCTCCACCTGTGAGAAGGTCTGCCCCTACGGAGCGATTTCCTATGAGGATCAGCTGGTGAACGATCACGGCATCCGTGAGACCCGAAGAGTGGCAGTCGTGAACAGCGCGCTCTGCCAGGGCTGCGGAGCATGTACGGTAGCCTGCCCGTCCGGTGCGATGGATCTGCAGGGCTTCTCAAACAGACAAATTCTTGCGGAGGTGGATGCGATATGCAGGTAGAAAATACAGAATTTAAGCCGAAAATAGTGGCATTTTGCTGCAACTGGTGCTCCTATGCGGGCGCTGACCTGGCGGGCAGCAGCCGACTTTCCTACCCGGCGGACGTGAAGATCATCCGTGTGCCCTGCTCCTGCCGTGTGAACCCCATGTTCATCCTTCGGGCCTTCCAGAAGGGCGCAGACGGTGTCATCCTCTGCGGCTGTCATCCGGGAGACTGCCATTACACCACCGGCAACTATTACGCGAGACGGCGTATGACATTGCTCTTTTCCATGCTGGATTACCTTGGCGTGGAAAATGGACGTACCAGAGTGGAGTGGGTATCCGCAGCCGAGGGCGTAAAGTTCTCCACCACCATGAATGAATTTGTAGCGAAGATTCGCGAACTGGGAGAAAATGTAAGATTGGAGGATCTGCGATGCAAGGGTTAATCGAGAGAGCGAAAGAGCTTCTGGCAGACGGAACCGTAGCGCAGGTTCTGGGCTGGAGAAAGGGCGACATGGGTTACGATCCGGAGCCCGCTTATTTCCATAATGAAAAGGAACTGGAAAATTTTGTATATGACGCCTTCTGCGGCGCGAACCTTAGCAAATACATGATCGAGGCTGCGAAGCTGGAGGGCAAGACCCTGGTCTTCTTAAAGCCCTGCGACACCTACAGCTTTAACCATCTGATCAAGGAGCACCGGGTGGATCGGGAGAAGACCTACATCATCGGCGTGGGCTGTCAGGGTACCCTAAAGCCTGAGAAGATCCGCGACGCAGGCATTAAGGGCATCGAAAGCGTGGTCATCGACGGGGACACCCTGAAGTTCAAGACCATTTACGGAGAAAAGGAGATGCCGTTCGCGGATGCCCTGCTGGAGCGGTGCAAGGTCTGCAAGGGCAAGAAGCACATGGTATACGACGAGCTTATCGGCGCGGCCGAGGACGAGGAGGCAGGCCCGGTGGGCAATCGCTTTGAGGAAGTGGAGAAGCTGGAGGCCATGAGCCCCGAGGAGCGTTTCCATTTCTGGCAGGAGCAGCTCTCCAAATGCATCCGCTGCAACGCCTGCCGCAATGTATGCCCGGCCTGCAGCTGCCGCAAATGTGTCTTCGACAGCAGCCAGTTTGACAGCAACCAGAAGGCCAACGCGGATACCTTCGAGGAGCAGATGTTCCATATCATCCGCGCCTTCCATGTGGCGGGCCGGTGTACCGACTGCGGTGAGTGCAGCAGAGTCTGTCCGCAGGGCATTCCGCTTCACCTTTTGAACCGGAAGTTCATCAAGGACATCGACACCTTCTACGGAGAATATCAGGCCGGAGCTGACACGGATTCCAGAGGACCGCTGACGAACTTCACCTTTGACGATGTGGAGCCCGGCATAGTACAGACGAGAGGGGGACATTGAGCATGTATCAGATCGCGAAAGAAAAGCTGCATGAGCTTTACCGGGCCATCAGTGCGAACGTAGACTTATTTCTCCCGGTACAAAAGGCCGGTCAGACCAATTACGGTCTGTGGAGCGAGGACGCAGTGGTAGATACCGACACCCTGAAGACCGTCAAGTCCGGCAAGGACTGCTTCTTCCCCCAGAGCGAGGTGCTCTACAAGAGCCGCTACGAGGGCGGAAAGGTAGAGATCGATCCTGTGACCCTTCAGGAGAAGCCCTTCGTGGTATTCGGCATGCGCGCCTGCGACGTGCGCGCGGTGAAGGTTCTGGACAATGTATTCCTGACCGACCCGGTGGACACCTACTATGCGGCCAGAAGAGAGCATGGCACCATCGTATCCCTGGCCTGCCATGAGCCGGACGAAACCTGCTTTTGCAAAAATTTTGATGTAGATGCGGCAGGGCCGGGTGCAGATGTAGAGACCTGGTTTGCAGACAAGATATTATATTGGAAATCTCTTACAGAAAAAGGCGAAGCCCTGACGGCACAGATAAAAGAGCTGCTGACGGAAGCAGACGCAGCAGGAGAAAAGGCAGTGGAAGAGGAGCAGACAGCGATTCGTGACATCATCGAGAAGCTTCCGCTGTCTCACCTTGACCTGTCCCGTTTCAAGCCGGAGAAAACCATGGAACTCTTTGATTCCCCGGCCTGGGAGGAGATGTACAAGCCCTGCCTGGCCTGCGGCACCTGTACCTTCGTCTGCCCCACCTGCCAGTGCTACGATATCCGGGATTTCGACGGCGGTCAGGCCGGAATTCAGCATTACCGCTGCTGGGATTCCTGCATGTATTCCGATTTCACCATGATGGCTCACGGCAATATGCGTACCAGCCAGCTTCAGCGGTTCCGTCAGCGGTTCATGCACAAGCTGGTCTACTATCCGACCAACAATGACGGCATGTACTCCTGCGTAGGCTGCGGCCGCTGCGTCAGCAAGTGCCCGTCATCCTTGAATATCGTAAAAGTCATCAAGAAACTGGGAGGTGAGGGAAATGAGTGAATGTACCTGCGGCGGACATGAAAATTATACGAGAGCGGACGCGCTGATTCCGATGATTGGCGTGGTAACCGATATCCGCACCGAGACCCCGGACGTAAAGACCTTCCGCGTGGTGGGTCGGGACGGCAAGAAGCTCTTCGAGCATATGCCGGGACAGTGCGCCATGGTATCCGTACCGGGCGTGGGCGAGGCGATGTTCTCCATTACCTCATCCCCGACGAATAAAGAATTTCAGGAGTTCAGCATCAAGCGCTGCGGCTCCCTGACAGATTGCCTGCATGGAATGAATGTAGGGGATGAGATCACCGTGCGCGGCCCCTACGGCAATGCCTTTCCGGTGGAGACGGCGCTGAAGAAACAGAACCTCTTATTTATCGCAGGAGGAATCGGTCTGGCGCCCCTTCGCTCTGTGATCAACTATGTGCTGGATAACCGGGACAACTACGGTACGGTGGATATCCTCTACGGTTCCCGTTCCGCGGACGATCTGGTGCAGCTAAAGGAGATTCAGGAGGTCTGGATGAAGACCCCGGGTGTCAACGTGTATCTGACCATCGACCGGGAGCAGGAGGGCTGGGACGGCCACGTGGGCTTTGTTCCCTCCTATCTGAAGGAAATCGGCTTTGACACGAACAAGACCGTACTGGTCTGCGGACCGCCCATCATGATCAAATTCGTCCTGCAGGGACTGATGG